>NZ_JBEZGM010000011.1:0-218808 GCF_040649995.1 Micromonospora sp. NPDC048835
CACCCGCTGCCTCAAGCGCTACATCGCCCGACAGCTCTACCGCACCATCACCACCCACCACCGCACCCCTTGACAACCTCACTCACAGATCGGCGCAACCTGCAAGATCGGCGCGACCTTCCGGCCGGCCTGCCCCGGTCAGCGCCGAAGCAGCACCGGGCCGGCGTCGACGCGGGTGCGGAACAGCGCGTACGGCTTGCGTCGCAGGTCCTTGCCGCGCTGGTACTGCGGCTGCCGGTGCAGTTGGTTCGCGGGTCAGCTCGGCGGCGCGGCGGCCGGCGCGGTGGGCAGACCGGGGGTCGGGACGTCCACCGCGAGCAGGGCCCCGTCCGCCGGGCCTGGCGTGTCCAGCCCCACTCGGGCGGTGCCGATGAAGAGTCGGCGCAGGTCGGGGCCGCCCAGGCAGATGCCGGCCGGCTGTGTGGCCGGCAGCCGGATCTCCCGGTCGAGGGTGCCGTCGGGCCGGTAACGGCGTACCGCGGAGCCGCCCCAGAGCGCGATCCAGAGGTGACCGGCCACGTCGAGCGTCATGCCGTCCGGGCCGCCGTCGGCGGGGGACAGCCGCACGAACGGCTCCCGCCCGCTCAGTGCCCCGGTGGCGGGGTCGACGGTGAACCTGTCGATCTCGCCACGGGGGGTGTCGGCCAGGTACATGGTGGTGCCGGCCGCGTCGAACGCCGGCCCGTTCGGGATGGTCAGCCCGGTCACCGCGGGGACCGGCTCGGCGCCCGGGGTCAGGCGGAACAGCGTGCCACCGCCGGGCACCATCGCGTACGCCATGCTGCCGGCCCAGAAGCGGCCGTGCGGGTCGGCGACCGCGTCGTTCATGCGGGTCGGCTCGGGTGCGTCGGCGACGAGTTCGGTGACCGGCCGGGGGTCGCCGGTGGCGGGCAGCACCGTGACACCGGTCCCGGCGGCGGCCAACCATTCGCCAGGTCGGTCGACCACCGGGGCGACCGCGCCGAGCGGCACGTCGAGGCGGCGTAGCTCCCGCAGCGGGGTCGGGGCGTCGCCGTCGGTCTCCAGCAGCCGCCCGGCGAGCAGGTCGACGAGGACCAGCCGGCCGTCGACCCAGCGCAGGCCCTCACCCAGCTCCAGCCGGTCGGCGCTCCAGACGGTCGGCTCGGTCAACTCCATGGTGCTCCTCCAAAGGTTCGTCAGCGGACCGTACCGCCGGGGTCCTGGTCGAGCAGCGCCAGCTCGGCCCGGTTGGGCAGACCCTCCCAGTCACCCCGGGTGGCGACTGCGTACGCGCCGGTGGTGACGGCCCGGTCCAGTCGGGCCGACGCGTCGTCGCCGTCGAGCCAGCCGGAGAGCAGCCCGGCCACGAAGGCATCTCCCGCGCCGACGGTGTCCACGACCGGAACCGTCCGGGCTGGACGGTGGATCGTGCCGGTGGCGCTGTGGCTCGTCGCTCCGCCGGCGCCGTGCTTGACCACGACCTCGGTGACGCCGGCCGAGAGTAGCGCCGAGGCGGGGTCGGCCGCGTCGGTAAGCACGGTCAACTCGTCGTCGGAGGCGATCACCAGATCGATCGATGGCAGTAGTGGGCGCAGCGCGCCAGCGGCCTGGGCGACCGACCAGAGCCGGTTGCGGTGGTTGACGTCCAGGCAGATCGTGCTGCCGGCCGCGCGGGCGCGTCGTACGGCCTCCACCACCGCCTGGTACGGCTCGACGCCCAGCGCGCAGGTGATCCCGGTGACGTGCAGCAGCCGGGGTGGTGGCCCGGGCGCGTCGAAGGCCCTGGTCACGTCGGCCGGGTCCAGCCGTGAGCCGGCCGACCCGGCGCGGTGGTAGGTGACCCGGTTGATGTCGGCGACCCGGTTCTCGAAGAGGATCAGCCCGGTGGGTGCGGTCGCGTCGACCCGGGACCAGGTCAGGTCGACGCCCTCGGCGCGCAGCGTACGGCGGATTAGCTCGCCGGGCTCGTCGGCGCCGGTGACGCCGACCCAGGCGGCCCGGTGGCCGAGCCGGGCCAGGCCGATCGCCACGTTCGACTCGGCGCCGGCGACGGTGATCCCGGCGGTGCCGCCCAGACGCAGTGGGCCGGTGGTGCGGAACGCCGCCATCGTCTCGCCGAGCGTGAGCAGGTCGGTCATGGCCGGACCGCCGCGAGGAAGGCAGCGACGCGGTTACGCAACGCCGTCGGGTCACCGCCGCGGACGGCGTCCCCGAGCAGCGGGGAACCGACGCCGACAGCTGACGCGCCCCGGTCGAGGTAGCGCCGGGCGCCGTCCGCGTCGACCCCGCCGACCGGAACGAATGCGGTCCCGGGGAACGGGTCGCGTAGGGCGCCGAGGTAGTCGGGACCGCCGAGGGAGGCCGGGAAGAGCTTGATCGCGGTCGCCCCGCCGTTGTTCGCCTGCACCACCTCGGTGGGGGTGAGCGCGCCGGCGAGCACTGGTAGCCCGAGCCGGCCGCCCTCGGCGAGGCTCGGTGCGATCGCCGGAGTGACCAGGAAGCCGGCACCCGCGTCGGCTGCCGCGCGGGCGTCCTCGACACTGAGCACGGTGCCCGCGCCCAGGGCGAAATCGGGCCCGAGGGCGGTTCTGGCACGCCGGATGACGTCGAGCGCGTCGGCGCTCGTCAACGAGACCTCGACCAGGGCGACGCCACTCTCGGCCAGGGTGAGCACGGCGGCGAGCGCCGCCGCCGGGTCCGGGCCGCGCACGATGGCCAACAGGCGATGGGTACGCAGCTCGTCGAGCAGGTTCAGCACGGTGAGTCCTCAGTGGAAGCGGTGGGCGGAGATGGTGAGTCGCCAGGTGACCTCGCCGCTGGGCGGAACGACCGCCGCGTCGTCGGGGCCGGCGTCGGCCAGGTCGAAGGCCGCGCCGAGCATCGGTTCGACCCCGATGCTGCGGTACGGGCGGCTCGTCGGCCAGCCGCCCAGGTTGCGCCAGAGCGCGGTGCTGCGGGGCTGGTCCGCGCACTCCAGCTCCAGGGTGAGCCGGTCGGCTCCGTCCACCACCTGCACGCGGGCGCAGTCGCGCAGCACCGCGCCGAGCGCGGTCCCGTCGTCCGGCCCGAACGTGTCGAGGGTCAGCCCGGCCGGGGCCGGCCACGGCCCGGTCAGCCGCGGCTCGCCGGTGGGCCAGCCGCCCGGCGGCAGGAGTACGGCGGCCTCCGGGTGCAGCCGGGTCGGGGTGCCGGCGGGCGCATCGAGGCGGGCGGCGGGGGAGAGGTCGAGCAGGGCGTGCGCGGCCCAGACGAATCGGTGTCCGGGGTCCGCGGTCAGTCGGTAGTCGGCCACCACCACGCCGCCGTCGTCGCTGACCCGGCGGGCGAGGGTGAACGACGGGCGCTCGATGACCACGGTGCCGGGGCTGACGCTCCGCCAGGGCCGCGACCACACCTCGCCGTGGTCGGGCTCGCCGCGCACGGTGGGCAGGCACTCCTCCAGCCCGCCGGCGTCGACGAACGCGTCGTCGGGGCGTACCTGGTGCCGGCCGGGTGCCGGGCCTCGCCACAGCCACTCCCGGTCGCCGCCGTGCAGACTCGTCCACCGGCCGCCGTGCGCCGCGTCGTACGACACCCGCAGGGCCACCGGCCTCGCGCCGGTCACCACTCGGCGAACGACCCGTCGGCGTGCTGCCAGACCGGGTTGCGCCAGGCGTGCGGGGTCTGGGCGGCCTTGCGGACCGCCGCCTCGTCGACGGTGATGCCCAGGCCGGGCCGGTCGAAGCGGGCGATGTGCCCGTCGACGAAACGGAACGGCTCCGGGTCGACCAGATAGTCGAGCAACTCCGAGCCGGCGTTGTAGTGGATGCCGATGCTCTGCTCCTGGATCAGGAAGTTCGGCGTCGCGAAGGCCACCTGGAGGCTGGCCGCCAGGGAGATCGGGCCGAGCGGGCAGTGCGGGGCGAGCAGCGCGCCGTACGTCTCGGCAAGCGCGGCGATCCGGCGGACCTCGGAGATCCCGCCGGCGTGCGACAGGTCCGGTTGGACCACGGCGACCCCGGCCTGCAACGGGCCGAGGAACTCGGTGCGACCGTAGAGCCGCTCGCCGGTGGCCACCGGGATCGGCGTGCTGGCGACGATGTCACGCAGGTGGTGTGCCTGGTCGGGCAGGACCGGCTCCTCCACGAAGAACGGGCGCAGGGCGGCCAGTTCGGGCAGGATCCGGCGGACGGCGGCCATCCCGGCGCGACCGTGGAAGTCCACGGCGATGTCCCGGTCGGGGCCGAGCACCTCGCGGGCGGCGGCCACCCGACCGACGACCGCATCCACCTCGGCCGAGGTGGGGATCGGCGAGAGCCGGCCGCTGGCGTTCATCTTGACCCCGGTGAGGCCGGCGGCGACCTGGGCGGCGGCGGCGTCGGCCACCTCGCCGGGCTCGTCCCCGCCGATCCACGAGTAGACCCGCACCCGGTCGCGCACCGGCCCGCCGAGCAGCGCGTGCACCGGCGCGCCGTACGCCTGGCCGGCGATGTCCCAGAGCGCCTGGTCGAGGCCGGCGACCGCGCTGGAGAGGATCGGGCCGCCCCGGTAGAAACCGCCCTTGGTGAGCACCTGCCAGTGCTGCTCGATGCGCAGTGGGTCCGCACCGATCAGGTGTTCGGAGAGCACCTCGACCGCGCTGCGCACCACCTCGGCGCGGCCCTCGACCACCGGCTCACCCCACCCGACCAGCCCGTCGTCGGTCTCCACCCGGCAGAACAACCACCGTGGCGCGACCAGGAAGGTCTCGATCCGCTCGATCTTCACCGACTGCCCCTTCGTCCCCGTGCCTTCTCGACGTCGCGGACGGCCTTGTCCAGCAACTGACGCATCGCGGTCTCGGCCGCCGTCTCGTCCCGGTCGCGCAGCGCCTCGACCACCGCTCGGTGGCTGGGCACCGGGTCGTCGTGCGCGGCGCCGCCGTGCACCAGGCGGTCCCGTTCGGCGAGCCCGGTCTCCATCACCACCTCCATCCGCTCCAGCAACTCGTTGTGGGTGGCGGTGAGCAGCGCGCGGTGGAACGCGAGGTCGGCGGCGGTGGCGGCGGCGGGATCACCGTCGGCCTGGGCCATCTCGGCCAGGGCCCGGTCGAGGGCGGTCAGGTCGTCCTCGGTGGCGCGGGTGGCGGCCAGTCGGGCGGCGGCCGGCTCGATGATGGCGCGCACCTCGTGCAGTTGGTCGAGCAGGCGCTGGTCGGTGCCCTCGGCGAACTGCCAGCGGATCACGTCCCCGTCGAGCAGGTTCCAGTCCGCCCGGGGACGGACGAAGGTGCCGCGCTTCTGTCGGGCGTCCACGATGCCCTTGGCCGAGAGGACCTTCAGCGCCTCGCGGAGGGCTGTGAGGCTGACGTCGAACTCCTCCTGCAACGCGACGATGTTCAGGGTCGCGCCGGCCGCGATCTCGCCGGTGAGGATGCGACGGGCGATCGCTTCGACGGTCTGCCCGTGGACGCCACGGCGTGCGTACTGTGCCAATGCTCCTGGCCTTTTCGCTGGTCGGTATCGATCTCTCAGGCCGAGGTTTTCACCGCTGTCCAGCCGCCGTCCACCACGAGGCTCGCGCCGGTGACGTAGGCGGCGTCCGGCGAGGCGAGGAACGCGACGGTGGCGGCCACCTCGTCAGGTGTGCCGAAGCGCTTCGCGACGGTCTCCGCGACGCTGCGCTGCCTGTCCTCTTCGGACACGTCGGCCCAGGCGGCGGTGAGGATCGGCCCGGGAAGCACGGTGTTGACCCGGACCTGCGGGCCGTACTCCACGGCGAGCTGGCGGCCGAGGGCGACCAGGCCGCCCTTGGCCGCGGCGTACGCGGGCCGACCGGGCAACCCGACGAGCGCGTGCACCGAGGAGATCAGCACCACCGCGCCCGAACGCGCCCGCAGATCGTCCAGGCAGGCGCGGACGCCGAGGAACGAGCCGGTGAGGCTGACGCCGAGCTGGTCGTCCCAGGACTGCCGGCTGGTCTCGTGGGCCGGCGCGACCCGCACCGCGTACGCGGTGCTGACCAGGATGTCGACCGGGCCGAGGTTCGCTCGTGTCGCCGCTACCGCGGCCGTCCAGTCGCTCTCCTCGCTGACACTGCCCATTACGGACAGTGCTTGGTGGCCGGCGGCGGTCAGCTCCTCGGCCAGCGGCGTCGGATCGTGGACGTCGAGCAGCGCGACAGCCGCTCCCTCGGCGGAGAGTCGCCTGGCGATGGCCGCGCCGATCCCGCCCATCGCGCCGGTGACCAGTGCGTTCTTGCCTTCAAGCCGGCGCATAGGCTGATCCACCTGACCCTCGCCTTGGTCTCGTCTAATCATTAATTACGAAGATATCTTGACAGCCGGCGAGGGTCGATGCAACCTTCTGGTCACAGCATTCACATGGACGACACATCGCGTGGTGACGCTGAGTGTCGTAAAGGAAGGGATACCTCCGTGAGCGACTTCGACCCCGGTCGCCGGCGATTCCTTGGCCACCTCGGGCTCGCCGGCCTGGGCGCGCTCGGCGCCAGCTCGTTCCTCAGCGCGTGCGCCAGCTCCGCCAGCGGGCCGACCACGAGCGGCGGCTCGGGCGCGGTCACCATCCAGTCCAACCTCTCCTCGCCGCAGGCCAAGGCGGCGATGGAGAAGCTGATCGAGACCTTCAACGCGCAGGGCAAGGGCACGGCGAGCCTCAACACGATCGCCTCGGAGACCTTCCGGACCCAGCTGCCGACCTACCTGACCTCGGCAAACCCGCCGGACCTCTACACCTGGTACGCGGGCTCGGTCGCCAACGACTACGCCAGCAAGAACCTGCTGCTTGACGTCTCCGAGGTCTGGAAGTCGCTCGGCGACTACCCCGAGTCGCTGCGCACCCTCTCCACCGACGCCAGCGGCAAGCAGATCTTCGTGCCGATGAACAACTACTGGTGGGGCTTCTTCTACCGCAAGTCCAACTTTGCCAAGTGGGGCGTGCAGGAGCCGAAGACCTGGACCGAGTTCCTGGCGCTCTGCGAGACGCTGAAGGGCAAGGGCGTCCCGCCGATCGGCATCGGCCTCGGCGACACCCCGTGGGTGGCCTCGGCCTGGTTCGACTACCTGAACATCCGGATCAACGGCGCGCCGTTCCACCGCGAGCTGCTCGCCGGCAAGCAGCGCTTCGACGACCCGAAGGTCAAGGCGGTCTTCACCCGCTGGCGCGAGGCCCTGCCCTACTTCGACCCCAAGGGCAAGGCGTACCCGTTCCAGGAGGCGACCACCGCCCTGCTGGCCGGCAAGACCGGCATGTTCCTGATCGGGACCTTCTTCGCCGACGCAGCACCCAAGGACGCGCTCGGTGACCTGGACTTCTTCCGGTTCCCGATCATCGACCCGGCGGTTCCGCTGGCCGAGGAGGCACCCACCGACGGCTTCTTCGCAAGCGCGAAGACCGCCAACCCGGCCGGCACCAAGGCCCTGCTGACCTACCTCTCCGGGGTTGAGGCCCAGGAGGCGTACGTCAAGGCCAGCTCCGGCATCGTGCTGCCGGCCAACCCCAGGGCCAAGGCGTCCGACTCCCCGCTCGTGGTCAAGGGCAAGGCGATGCTCGGCGAGGCCAAGGAGCTGACCCAGTTCTTCAACCGCGACTCCAGCGACGCGCTCCAGCCGACCGCGGACACCGCGCTGACCAAGTTCATCGACAAGCCGGACCAGATCGACGCGATCCTGCGGGAGTGGCAGGCCGGCGCCGAGAAGGTCTTCAAGGGCTGACGTGACAGCAACGATCTCCCCGACTTCGGTCACCCCCACCCGGCGGCGGCGACGGTCGGCTCGACTGTCGCCGCTGCTGGTGGCGTTCGTCCTCGTGCCGTTCGCGGTCGAGAGCATCTGGGTGTTCTGGCCGGCGCTCCAGGGCTTCTGGTTCTCGCTCACCCGCTGGGACGGGATGACACCGCCGACCTTCGTCGGCGCGGACAACTACGTCGAGCTGGCCGGCGACGCCACCTTCCGGGGTGCGCTCGTCAACACGGTGATCTGGTTGGTGCTGTTCGGCGGCCTCTCCGTGCTGGGTGGCTTCGGGATGGCGCTCGTCCTGCAGAAGGAGCGGCGCGGCGTCGGCTTCTACCGGGCCGCGCTGTTCACACCCGTGGTCTTCTCGCTGGTGGTGACGGCGCTGGTCTGGCGGGTGTTCTACCAACCCGACGGCATCGCCGACACGCTGCTGCGGGCCGTCGGCTTGGAGCACCTGATCCGGCCCTGGCTGGCCGACCCGCAGACCGCCCTGTACGCGGTGATCCTGCCCGCCCTGTGGCGGCAGATCGGGTACGTGATGGTGCTGTTCCTGGCCGGGTTGAAGGCGATCGACCCGGCGCTGCACGAGGCGGCCCGGATGGACGGCGCCAACTCCTGGCAGCGGCTGCGGCACGTCACCATTCCCCAACTCCGGGGGGTCAACGCGGTGGTCCTGTCGGTCATCGTGATCGACTCGCTGCGCTCGTTCGACATCGTCTGGTCGTTGACCAAGGGCGGGCCGTACCACTCGTCGGAGCTGCTCAGCACCTACATGTACTCGACCGCGTTCCAGAGCCTGCGGCTGGGCTACGCCTCGGCGATCGCCGTCGTGATCTTCGTGCTCGCGCTCGCCGTCATCCTCGGCTACCTGGTCCGGGCGTTCCGGGAGGAAGCGTCATGAACAAGCTCCGTACCGGGGCCTTCCACACCGGCATGATCCTGCTCTCGCTGCTCTGGCTGGGCCCGGTGCTCTGGGTGGTGGTGATGTCCACCCGGTCGTTCGACGACATCGCCGCGCACGGCGTGGGCAGCCTGCCCCGGTCGTTCACCCTGGACACCTACCGGCAGGCGTGGACCGACGGCGGCGAACTGCGCGCCCTGATCAACAGCATGCTGGTCACCGTCCCGTCCGTGCTGGTGAGCCTCGCTCTGGCCGCGATGGCCGCGTTCGCGCTGAGTCGCTTCCGGATCCCCGGCCGGCGGACCATCCTGCTGCTGATGCTCGCCGGCAACCTGCTGCCACCGCAGATCCTGCTCATCCCGGTGGCCAAGTTCAGCGAGCTGACCGGCCTGTACGACACGCTTTGGGCGCTGATCGCGGTGCAGGTCGGCTTCGGGCTCGGCTTCTACGCGTTCGTCCTGCACGGCTTCATGCGGGACCTGCCGGGCGAGATCCAGGAGGCGGCCACCATCGACGGCGCCGGCACCGCGCAGATCTTCACCCGGGTGATGCTGCCGCTGACCCGACCCGCGCTCGCCGCCCTCGGGGCGCTCTCCTTCACCTGGATCTTCAACGACCTGCTCTGGGCGATCACCGTGCTGCGTACCGACGACAACATGCCGGTGACGCCGGCGCTGCTCGCCCTCCAGGGACAGTTCGTCTCCTCCTGGAACGTCATCGCCGCCGGTACGGTCATCGCCGCCGTACCCACCGTCGCGGTGTTCCTGCGCTTCCAGCGGCACTTCGTCTCCGGCCTGGCGCTGGGAGCGGTCAAGTGACCCGGCAGCGGTGGACGCTGCGCGGCGCGCACACCGAGTACACGGTGACGGTGCCGGCGCACGGTCGCTGGCTGGAGCTCGTCGCGTGGGGTCCGCACGGCGTCTCGGACGGGCCGTCGCCGGTGGCCTACGACGGCCCGGTCCCGTTCCTGACCGCCGGGGACGCGGCCCCCATCGAGTACGCCACCGACGCCGACCGCCCGTTCACCGGTGCCGACCTGGTGATCGAGGCCCCCAACGGGCAGCGGCGGGTGGGCTTCGCGCACACCGACGCGCGGGCCGACGCCGGCCGGCGGGAGCTGGCCGTCGACTTCGCCGACCCGGTCACCGGGCTGCGCGCCACCGTGCACTACCGGGTGCCCGCCGGCACCGACGTGGTGCAGCGGTGGGTCGAGCTGACGAACGACGGCGTCGACGCGCTGCGGGTGGTCCGGGCCGGCTCGGGGGGTTTCTGCGTACCGACCCCGCACGGCGCGCTGCTCAGCCATCAGTGGGGCCAGTGGGAGCAGGAGTTCCAGCTCTCCCACGTCGAGCTGGGCCACGGAACCTTCAGCATCGGCAGCTCTCAGGGCGTACCCGGGCATCTGCACGTGCCCTGGCTCGCCGTGCGCGACACCGCGGACCCGGCCGGCCCGGCGTGGGGGATGGCTCTGGCCTGGACCGGCTCGTGGGAGATCAGCGCCGAGCGCGACACCGGCGGTCTGACCCGGGTCCGGGTCGGCCGTCAGCTGGTCGACGGTCCGCTGGCGCTTGCCGCCGGCGAGCGGCTGACCCTGCCGGTGGTCACCGGGGCGTACAGCCCGGACGGCCTGGACGGGCTGGCCCGGGTCTGGCACACCCACCAGCGGTTGCTGGCGGCCGACCGGCTCACCCCGCGCCCGGTGCTCTACAACTCCTGGGAGGCGACCTACTTCGCCGTCGAGGCGCAGAGTCAGCTCGCCCTCGCCCAGGTCGCCGCCGAGTTGGGCGTCGAGACGTTCGTCGTGGACGACGGCTGGTTCGTCGGCCGCAACGACGACACCGCCGGGCTCGGTGACTGGACGCCCGACCCGGCGAAGTTCCCGGCCGGGTTCGACACGTTCATCGCCGACGTCCGCGCGCTCGGGCTGAACTTCGGCCTCTGGGTCGAGCCGGAGTGCGTCAACCCGAAGTCGTCCCTGTACGCCGAGCACCCCGAGTGGGTCTACTCCGTCGACGGTCGCCCGCTCACCCCGGTCCGCAACCAGTACCTGCTCGACCTGGGCCGGCCGGAGGTCGCCGAGTTCGTCCACGGCACCGTCGACGGTCTGCTGCGCCGGTACGACATCGACTACCTGAAGTGGGACTTCAACCGGCCACGCACCGAGCCGGGCCGCCCCGGCGGGATCGCTCCGCTCGACTTGGACGGCGCGCACGTCGCCAACCTGCACCGCATCTACGAGCAACTGCGTCGGGACCACCCCGGCGTGCTGATCGAGGCCTGTGCCGGCGGTGGCGCGCGCACCGACCTGGCGATGGCCGCCCGGGCCGACGTCTTCTGGCCCAGCGACAACACCGGCCCGCTGGACCGGCTGGCCATCCAGTACGGCTTCCTGCACGCCAACGCCCCGCACCTGCTCAGCTCCTGGGTCACCGACGCGCCCGGCCTGTTCGACCCACGGCCCCGGACGCTCGCGTTCCGGTTCGTCCTCGCGATGGCCGGTGTGCTCGGCATCGGCGCGGACATCCGGGCCTGGACCCCCGACGAGCGCGCCGAGGCGGCCGGCTGGATCGCCCGCTACAAGGAGATCCGGGACGTCGTCACGCACGGCGAGGTGCACCTGATCGGCGGCCCCGACCAGGCCCGCTGCGCGGTGCAGTACACCGCGCCGGACGAGAGCCGGGTGGTCGTCCTGGCCTGGCACACCGGCCGGCTCGACGGTGCCGGGCTGCTCCCGTCCCGCCCGGTCCGGTTGCCCCTGCGGGGCCTCGATCCGGCGGCCCGTTACTCGCACGGCGATCGGCACTACTCCGGCAGCCACCTCGCCGCTGTCGGCCTGCCCGTGCAGTGGAGCGCGACCCACGACGCCGACCTCATCGTGCTGACCCGCGACTGAGATCGGAGCACCACCACCCCCACCCCCGAGGGACAGGAGTACCTCCATGCGCCTGAACCGACCGCTGACCGCCGCCCTGGCCGTGCTCGGCCTGGGCCTGGCCAGCCCCATGCCGGCGATGGCCGGCCCACCGTCTGCCGGCCCACCGCCTGCGAGCCCGACCCCTGCCGGCCCGAGCGCTGTCGGCCACGGGCCCGGCCGTCCCGGTCACGCCCCGGCGGCCACCGGTGCCGAGGACCAGGGCGCGCCGACGTTCTTCAACAGCGGCCTCGCCCCGACGCCCTACCAGGGCTGGAACACCTACTTCGGTCTCGGTGGCGACCCCACCGAGGCCGAAGTACGGTCGGTCACCGACCACATGGTCCACAGTGGCCTCCGCGACGCCGGCTACACCTACGTCTGGATCGACGGCAACTGGGCCGCGCCCACCCCGCGCAACGAGGCCGGCAACCTCGTCGCCGACCCGGCCCGCTTCCCCGGCGGGATGGCCGCGCTGGCCGCGTACATCCACAGCAGGGGTATGAAGGCCGGCATCTACACCGACGCCGGCCCGTACCTGCCGGGGCAGTGCGGGCTCGGCAGCAACGGCCACTACCAGGCCGACATCGCCCAGTTCGCCGGTTGGGGCTTCGACGCGCTCAAGGCCGACTGGCTCTGTGGCCGGGCCGCCGGCCTCGACCCGGAGACCACCTTCCGGGAACTGGCCGAGGCGGTACGCCAGTCGCCCCGCCCGATGCTGCTCAACATCTGCAACCCGGTCAGCTCGGACTGGGGTGGCGGCCCGTACACCCCTGAGCAGCTCTCCACCTGGAGCTACACGTACGCGCCGACAATCGCCGACTCCTGGCGGACGTACACCGACGTGGGGCTCACCGACCCGACCCCGCAGTGGGCGTACCCGTGGGTGCTGCGCAACATGGACGTCAACGCGTACCACCCGGCGGCCACCGGCCCGGGGCACTACAACGACCCGGACTACCTGCTGCCGATGCGTCCGCTGCCCGACGGCGGGTACGAGTTGAGCCTGGAGGAGTCCAAGACGCAGCTCGGCATGTGGGCCATCATGGCCGCGCCGCTGGTGATCGGCTCCGATCCGCGTGGCCTGCCGAAGGAGATGATCTCGGCGCTGACCAACCCGGAGATCGTCGCGGTGGACCAGGATCCACTGGTCCGGCAGGGCGTCAAGGTCGCCGACACCGGCACCGACGCGCAGGTCTGGAGCAAGGTGCTCGCCGGCTCCGGCAAGCGGGCAGTCGCGCTGCTCAACCGGCACGACACCGCCCAGCAGATCACCGTCAACTTCGGCGACGTCGCTCTCGGCGGCGCGGTGCGCGTCCGTGACCTCTGGTCCCGCGTCGACGTGGACGCCCAGCCCGGCACCGCCGGAGTCCAGCCGTTCACCGGCTCGTACACCGTCGAGGTGCCGGCGCACGGCGTGGCCATGCTCCGCCTGACCGGCACCGACCAGGTTGCTGGCGTCGATCTCGGTGGCAGCGCCAGCGCCAGCCCCGCCCTGGTCCGGGTGGACGACACGCACGCCACCGCCTTCGTCCGCGACGCTTCCGGCGCGCTGGCCGTCAACACCCGCACCGGCACGACGTGGGGGACGCGGTGGACCTCGCTCGGCGGCCCGGTCGGCAGTCGGATCCTCGGCCAGCCGGCGGCGTACGGCTCCGCCGACGGGCGGATCGACGTCTTCGTCCGTGGCACCGACAACGCCGCCTGGCAGCGCAGCTACACCGCCGGTACGTGGGGACCGTGGCGCAGCCTCGGTGGCACGTTGACCGACGCTCCCACGGTGGCCTGGACCAGCCCGACGCAGTGGGCCCTTGTCGCCCGCGGTGCCGACGGCAAGCTCTGGTCGCGTACGCCAGGTGGTGGCTGGACCGGCGTCGGGGCTCCCGACAACCGGCCGTTCTACGGTCGGCCGAGCGCGGTCGTCGACGACAACGGTGTGCTGCACGTGGCGGTTCGCAGCCGCACCGACGAGGTGTGGTGGAGCAGCCGAACCGGCACCGGGTGGTCGGCCTGGACCAGCCTGGGCGGCACCACGAGTGGCAGCCCGACCCTGCTCGCCACGTCCGGCCGGGTCTACCTGTTCGCGCTCGCCGCCGACAACCGGCTCTGGCAGCGCAACCTGACCGACGGCGCCTGGGGCGGCTGGTTCCGTCGCGGTGAGTTCGCCACCGACGCGTTCCGGGGCGCTCCCGGTGCCGCCGCAGGTGTCAACGGCAGTGCGTGGCTTGCGGTACGCGGCGTGGACGACCACGTACACCAGATCGTCCTCTGATCCGTGCGGTGGCGGGCCGCCGGCCAGGTCGTGGCGGCGGCCCGCCACTTCGGTTTCCGCTGCCCCGCAGCCGGGAGGGCTGGTGGGTCTGCGACCGGAAGGTCGAGGTCAGCGCGTCCGGGCGTTGACTGGGCCAGCGACGGAGGTCGATGATGTGGGTCGGCCGTCCGCCGTCCGTCCCGGGCGGGTGGGGCCACCCGGAGACGGAGCCCGTCCGATGCCACGCACCCGCCGCTTGACCGCGATGACCCTGGCCCTCGTGCTGCCGATGCTCGTGCTCGGTGGCGCCGCTCCGGCGGCCGCCGCCACCCCCACCCTCCAGATCAGCTCGGTGACCCTGGTGGCCAAGGGCGCCGGTGTGCGCCTGGACTACGTGGTGACCTGTGACGAGGGCGCCGCTGGCGATGTGCGTGCCAGGATCACCCAGGCGGTCGGGAACCGCATCGCCTACGCGTCCGAACCGCAGTACCCGGCCTGGACCTGCACCGGTCAGCCGCAGCCGTTGTCGGCGTTCTTCCCGGCCGACGTCGCCGGCGTTCCGTTCCGCACCGGCGAGGCGCTGCTGTTGGCGTCGATCTCCGCCTGTCCGGGGGCGAACTGCGAATTCGCCCAGACCGAACAGGTGGTGCGGATCGTCCGCTGACACCGGGCGGGCCGCCGTTACGCGGCACCGGCGCGGCGACCGAGCCGGTAGTGCCGCGGATCTCTGAAGGCGGACCGGGCGGCTCGCCACCCGCACCGTCCGTCCGGCCGGTTCAGGCCGGGACGAGGTCGCGGCAGCGGCGCAGGGTGGCCCGGGCCAGCGGCGTGTCACGGCCGGCGATCCCGGCTTCCAGTTCGGCGACCGCCGCCGCGGCCCGCGCCGGTTCACCCTGCGCCGCAGCGGCCTCGGCCAGCACCAGCACCGCGTCGGCGGCCCACGCCAGGATGCCTTTTCCGCGTACCACCGACAGCGCCTCCGTCGCGTGCCGGACGGCCTCGTCCGGCTGCCTGGTCAGGGTCAGCCGGGCCAAGGCCGAGAGCGCCTGCACCAGCGGCCAGATCGCACCGACCCGCCGGGCGTCGACCACCACCTCCCGCAGCGCCCGTTCGGCCACCGCCACCTCGTCCCGCCCTTCGTCGCCGCTCGCGCCGCCGGCACGTCCCTCGGTCCCACCGTTGCCGTCGCGCGCGGTGCCGTCGGGTCGCGCGGCGTTGCCGTCGGTCGTGGTGCCGTCGGGTCGCGCGGCGTTGCCGTCGCTCGCGGTGCCGTCGGCGGTACGCGCCAGGACGGTCGCCAGCTCGGCCCGTGCGTCCAGCAGGGTGACCGGCATCCGCTCGGCGCTGGCGACCAGCCGACTGAGCCGTTCGGCGAGTCCGTCCAGCCGGCCGGCGGCCCGGTCCAGTGACAGTTCGGTCGCCTCCACCAGGGCCGTCAGCCGCGTGTACCCGGTCTCGTCGACGAGCGCCCGACCGGCCGCCAGGAGCGCTTCGGCAGGTGCGGGGTGGCCGGCGTGCAGCGCCCCCTGCGCCCAGTTCAGGCAGGCCCGAGCATGCTCGCGGGGCCGGTCGGCCAGCTCGGCGGAGGCGCGCAGCTCGGCGATGATCGCCCAGGCCGCCGGGTCGCCCAGCTCCAGCAGCAGCGAGGCTCGGGCGATGCGGACCGCGAGGTGCGCGGCCGGATCCCCGCTGGCCGCCGCGGCGGATTCCGCCTCCGCGTACCGGGCCAGGTGGTCGTCGACGTGCCGGCCGACGACGGTGTCGGGGGCCGCCAGCACCGCGAGCGCCGGGGCCCGGCGGCGCGGCGCACGCAGGTACGGCACGGCACGCTCGATCTCGGTGTACCCGCGCAGCGCCTCGCCCTGCTGGCGCAACATCCGCCCGAGCACCAGACCAAGCTCCCCGCGGGCGCCGGGCGGCAACCGTCGGTCGGCGAGCAGCCGTTCCAGCACCGGGATCGCCTCGGCCTGGCTGAGCCCGTCGATGGCCGACCGGCCCAGCTTGGCGGCGAGCCGGACCCGCACCGGCCGGGGCAGCTCGGCGACGTCCATGGTCTGGAGCAGGAAGCCGGCGGCGGTGGCGTCGTCGCCGCGTTCGGTGGCCAGGTCGGCGGCCGCCTCGGCGTTGCGGACGAAGTCCGCCCCGCTACCGGCCAGCCGGTAGTGGTGCGCCAGCTGGGCCACCGGCCTCGGCAGCGCCTGTTCCAACACCCGTGCCACCCGCAGGTGCAGCCATTCCCGACTCTCCCGGGGCACCAGGTCGTACACCACCTGCCGGGCCAGGTCGTGGCGGAACCGCAGCCCGTCCCCGGCGTCGTGCAGCAGGCCCGCCCGGTGCGCGGCGGTCAACGCCGCGCCGATCGCCACCCGGTCCAGGCTGAGCACCGAGGCGAGGACGCGCTGGTCGGGCGTCATCCCCAGTACGGCAGCCGCGCCGAGCACCTCCCGGGTGGCCTCGTCGAGCGGGCGCAGCCGCCAGAGCAGCACGTCGCGCAGGACGAACGGGACACTGTCGTCCGCCAACGGGTCACCGCCGCGCTCGGCGATCGTTCGCAGCACCTCCTCGACCACGAACGGGATGCCGGCGGTGCGGTCGAGCAGCGTGGCGGTGAGCTGCTGCGGTGGGTCGTCGAGCCGCAGGGTGCGGGCTACCAGCCGGCGTACGTCGTCGGCGTCCAACGGGCTGAGCGGGACGCGCGTGACGCTCCACGGCGGAGTCCGGGCCAGCGCGTCGTGGATCGGCGTACTGCTTCCCGCCGTCGCCGTCCGGGCGGTCAGCACCACGGCGAGCCCGTCCACCGGGTGGGTGCTGAGGTAGGCGAGGAGTTCACAGGTCGCCGGGTCCGCCCAGTGCAGATCCTCGAGCAGCAGCGTGGCGGGGCTCAGCGCGGCGAGCACCGCCGCGACGGCGCGGAGCAGACGATGTCGCTCGGCCGCCGGGTCGGTCAACGGGGGTGGTGGGTCCGGCAGTGCGTCGGCCAGCTCGGGCAGCAGTGGGGCGAGTGCGCCGGCCACCGGGCTGAGCGGACCGAGCCGGTCGGCGCTGCCCCGGATCGCGTCCAGCAGCACACCGAGCGGAAAGGGTTCGGGCACATCGTCGCACTCGCCGACGAGGTGCCGCCCGGGGAGGTCGGCGAGCAGTTCGGCGACGAGTCGGCTCTTGCCGATGCCGGGCTCGCCCTCAAGCAGGATCAGGCAGGGCGGGGTGGCGACCAGCCGGCGTAACTGGGCCAGCTCCGCCGCTCGACCGACGAACTCGACGGGCCCGCGCACGCGTTCGGGGCGGACGGAAGTCGGGCTCCCGCCGCCCCGTGCCGTGGTCTTGTCGCCGTCGATCACCGTGGCCGAGCAGATCACCTCTGCGTGGCGGGACGGTGGGCCGGCGGACCGGCGGTGACCTGGGTCACACGCCGATCCGCCGGATGGGGGGAGCGGTCAGGACTGGATGGTGACGGGCACGGTCTTCAGCGAGCCGTCACCGTTGCGGAACTCCACCACGCCGACGTAGCGCTGCCCGGGGGCGAGACCGAACCAGCGCAGGGTCAGGTTCGCCGTCGTGCCCGGCTGCACGGCGCGCTGCTTCGGGTCGATGGTGAACCGGCCGGTGGACGTGCCGGGTGCCCCCGGCAGGTAACTGGTGATGGTGTACGCGTTCGCGCCGTCCTTGATGTTCTCGGTGAACTCCTGCTCGACGACGACGATGTAGTCACCGGCACCGTCCGGCAGGGTGACCTTGGCGCCGATCCGGGTGCTTGCCGTGGCGGTGACGAACTTCCCGGACTTGTCGTAGACGTTGAGGCTGAACTCGGTGCACTCCATCACGCCCTCCTCGTCGTCCCAGTCGATGTGGGAGCAGGTGGGTCGTGCCGACGTCACGTGGATCTCCGGACTGCGGGTGCCGGCCGGGACGTGCAGGGTGGTCCTGCTGATCGACGCGGGCAGTGGCACCGGCAGGTTGTTCGACGTGCTCCAGTCCCAACTCGGTCCGTCGCCCTTCAGGGTCACCGCGGTGCTGGTACCGGAGGTCAGGCCGGAGAGCTGGGAGATCAGTTGTCCCCTGAAACCGACCTCGGCGCCGATCCGGACGCTGCCGAAGGTGCCCTTGCCGGAGATGGCGTCGGGGACGACCAAACCGGAATTGTGTACGACGAGAGGGCTGCGTACCTCGTGCTTGAACTGGTCGCGCCAGGTCAACGAGCCGTCGGCCCAGGTGTCGAACGCGCCACCGGTGTTGGTGACCTCAACGGTGAAGCGGGCGCTGCCGCCCGGACGGACCTGCAGCTTCTTCGGCGTGACCTTGACCTTGTAGCCCGGCGGGGCCTGCACCGAGGAGGTGTAGGTGCTGGTCTTGTCACTGACGTTGGTGACCGTGCGGGTCACCGTCTGCTTGCCCACCATTCGGCCGAGCGAGACGGACGGGTAGTTGAGCTGCGCCGTGTCGATCGCGCCGACCGTGTCGCAGCCGTCCAGGTCGCCGAGCCCGTAGTCGCCGCCCCGGTCGGCTGACACCCCGCACAGGTACTGGATCCAGTCCTGCTGGTCGGAGTCGTAGACCAGGCCCGGGTCGAAGGCGCTGCCCGGCTCGACCTGGCCGGCACCGTAGTTGAGCGGGGTCGCGTCGTACGTGCCGATCTTGATCGGGTTGCCCTTGTCGGTCTTGTCCACGGCGCTCGTCATCAACGCCGAGCGGACCGTGGCCGGCGACCAGTCGGGGTGCTTGGCCAGCAGCAGGGCGGCGATACCGGCGATGTGGGGCGCCGCCATCGAGGTGCCCGACTCCAGGGCGAAGTCGTTGCCTCCGATGGACGGGGAGAACGCCGCGACGATGTCCTGACCGGGCGCGCTGATGTCCGGCTTGAGCAGCTCACCGGCGTTCAGGTTGGACGGTCCGGCCGAGGAGAACGCGGCCACCGAGGGTGCCTCGACCGTCTCCAGCCGGCTCGGCGAGATGGTCGCCGTGGCGTTGCCCTTGGCGACGTACGCGGTGACAGTGGCCAGGTCGACCTCGTTGATGTGCACCGTCGGCACGGTCTGCACGTCGGCGTTGAGCGAGTTCAGTTCCTCGTTGTACAGGACCATGCCGACCCCGCCGGCCCGCGCCACCTCGATGCTCTTGTCGGTACGCGGGATCTCGCCGCGCAGGCAGAGCACGATGGCGCCCTTGACCTTGGCCGGATCCAACGTGTCGTCGGCGCAGAGGCCGGCACCGTAGGCGCCGTCCGGGTCGACCGCGCTGTCCTTCGCGAAGACCAGTCGGGCAGGCCCGACACCGGTCTCGCCCATGCCCACACCGGCGATCGTGGTGCCGTTGCCGAGGGTGAGCTTCCGGGTGTTCTGCCGGTCGGTCGTGCTGGCGGCCACCGTGGTCAGCCAGGGCGTCGAGTTGTCGACGGTGTTGGCGAGCGGGCCGGAGTTGCCGGCGGCGGCGGCCACGAACACCCCGGCCGCAGCCGCGTTGAAGAACGTCGCGTCGACCGCCCCGAACTGCTCGGTGTCGTCACCGATCGAATAGTTGATCACGTCGACGCCGTCCGCGACCGCGTCGTCGATGGCGTGCACGATGTCGATGTCGGTGCCGGTCGCACCCCCCGCCCCGTTGTCGTACAGCGCCTTGTAGATCGCCAACCGCGCGGCCGGCGCCATGCCGGAGATCAGGCCCAGGTCCTGGGTGCCGGACGTCGCCCGCACGCCGTGGATGCCGGCCGCGGTGCTTGCGGTGTGGGTGCCGTGGCCGTTGCGGTCGCGCGGCGACGAGTAGTCGTCCGGGAACGCGTCGGCGATGCCACTGTCGTTGTACCAGCGCGCCCCGATCACCTTGTTGTTGCAGGTCACCGGCGCTTCGACGCCGACGTCACAGGTGCCCTTCCACTTGGCGTCGATGACGGCCTGGTCGGGGCGCGGGCTGGGCAGCGGCGCGAAACTCGCGCTCTCCGGCCAGTAGCCGCTGTCGATGACCCCGATGATCACGCCCTCACCAGCGCGGGAGTCTCCACCGAACTCCTTGTTCCACACCCCGCCCTTGCCGGTCAGGCCCAGGTAGTCAGGGGTGTGTGAGGTGGTGGCGTGCACCTCCTGGCTCTCGTACACGGCTCGGACACCGTTGGTCGCCCGCAGCCGGGCGGCCTGCGGCCCGGTCAAATCGGCGGCGAAGCCGTTGAACGCGGTCTCCATGGTGACGCGGGTGCGCTCGGCCGGCACACCGACGTGGTCCAACACCGACTTGCGCTGCCGGCGCAGGTGATCCCGGTACGCGTTGGCGTTCCCGGAGGAGCGGTTCAGCTTGGCCCCGCCGGCCGGCTTGGTCGCCGCGATCCCAGGAACCCCGCCGGTGTACGTGGCGATCGGCTCCTCGTCGAGCTGGACGAGGTAGCGGGCGGTCGGACCGCTGCTGGCCGGCGCGGCGGTGGCGCTGGCGGGCAGGCTGGTCAGACCGGCTGCGGTCAGCGCCACGGCGGCCAGCATGCTGACCCCGTACCTGGCCCGCCCGGTCCGATGTGTGTTCGGTTGTGGCACGTCGTTGCCTCCACGTTCGGTGCCGGCCGCCACGACTGATGACGGTGGCCGAAACCTAGGATCGGCACCGATCACCGAGAAGCACCCGTAACCTGGCTGTCATCCTGGAAACAAGCTCGTAACACAACAGGTACTTTGCGCGTCACTTTCGGATCCGGCCACAAGGTTCTCGGTACCGCCCAGTCGGTCTTCCGGATCCGGCTACGAGGTCTGGTTGCCGCCTCGTTGGTCTTTCGGATCCGGGTCACTCCCACCGCCGCGGCGCTCTGGTTCCCGGTCGGTGCGCCCCGGCTCGGAGAGGTCTCCGTGCCGCCTCGTCTGTTGCTCCTGCCGTCGAGCGAGCCGGGCGTACGTCGGCGCTGCGCGGCCGCGCCGGAGAGGTCATCGCCGGGTCGATGTGGATCTGGCCTGGCGTTGCCCGGCTCGGCTCGGCTCGGCTCGGCCCCGGCTCGGCCCCGGCTCGGCCCGGCTCGGCTCGGCCCGGCCTGGCTCGGCCTGGCTCGGCCTGGCCCGGCTCGGCTCGGCTCGGCCCGGCCCGGCTCGGCTCGGCTCGGCCCGGCTCGGCTCGGCCCGGCTCGGCCCGGCCCGGCCCCGCGCAGCCCGGCCTGGCTCGGCCTGGCTCGGCTCGGTGTAATCAGCGTCGGCTCGCTGGTCCTACGTCCGCCGGTGGTAGTGGTTCCGGCGAGGGACTTGTTCGGGGTCGAGCCAGGCGGGTGCGGTGAATTCGGGGTGGCCGTCGCTTGCGAGTCGGACTGTCCAGCCGCTGTGGTGAAGGTGTCGGTGATGGTGGCCGCAGAGCAGCACAGCGTTTGTCAGGCTGGTCTGGCCGCCGTCGGCCCAGTGCTCGACGTGGTGGGCGTCGCACCAGCGCGGCGGTCGGTCGCAGCCGGGGAACGCACAACCCTGGTCGCGCAGCACCAGGGCGCGGCGGAGGGAGCCGGTGATGAGGCGGCGTTGTCGCCCAACGTCAAGGACCTGGCCAGCGCCGCCGAGGACGGCGGGCAGCAGAGTGGCGTCGCAGGCCAGCCGCCGCACCACCTGCGGGGTGAGCTGAAGGCCGGTGTCGAGGCTGCCGGCACCCAGCTTGGCCGCCAGCGCGTCGTACGTGGTGGTGACGACGATCTGGGCGGGATCGCCACCGTGTTCGGGCAGTTCTGCGGTGCGCAGGCTGAGTCGGCAGACGTCGGCAAGAGCATCATGTCGGCGTTGCCCGGGGGACCGCAGATCGTCGGCGCCTGATGGCGCGGTCAACGGGTCGATGGCGGCGCGTAGGAGACCTGCGGTTTCGGCATCGAGGGTGCCGGTGAGTCGCAGTCGACCATCGGTCTGTTCGGACAGGGTGAGATGGCGGTCGCGGGCAGCGCGGGCGGCATCGGCGTCCAGGGCCGCCTTCGCGGCGGCGTCGGCGAGGTCGGGGGCGACGTGGTCGAGGATGCGGGTGCCGAGTTTGCGCAGCAGGGTGGGCTCGAACTGCCCGGCCCAGTCGGTGAGCAGACTGACCGCTTTGTCGGTGGCTTCAGCGCCAGCGGTGGTTTGCACGGTGGCGGCGGTGTCGGCGATGACCCGGGCCTGGTCGAGGCTGATGACGCCATCAGCCAGCGCTTGTCGGATACCGGGGTTTCCGGAATCGAGGGCCGCGGCGACGTCGACCAGGCGGCGGGCGGTGGGCACGCTCAGCCGTAACCGTTCGCGTAGCCAAACGGCGGTGGACGATGAGCCCTGGGCGCGGGCGGTGCCACGGCCGTCGATCTCGCGGATCAGGGCGAGTTTGACGGCGGCAAGGCGCTGCTCCAGGCGGTGCGCGGCGTCGAGAGCGGCGATCAACTCGTGCTCCGGCAGCACCCAGGTGGCGGCAGTTGTGCAGGCGGCGATTACGTCCTCTGCCTGCGCCAACTCCTCAACCATGACCCAACACTAGAACACTTGTACGACACTTTCGGTCGGCCATGATCGATGTGTCGATTAGGCCCGCGCCGGTCCGCATCGTGCCGTGTCACACCCGTGCCGTGCCGCGACCGCGTGCTCGCGCCCTGTCTTGCCGTGACCCCGCGCCCGCGCCTCGCGCCCACGCCGTGCCGCAGCGCCGTGCTCGTGCCCGCCACGTGCCGCAACCCCGTGCTGGTGCCGTGCCGCGACCTCGCGGTGGCGGCGGACGTGTCGTGCGGGGCCGCCGACGAGCGCGGTCGGGTACGCCGGGACCGGGTGGCGCAGGGACCGCCGGGCGGGTGGTGCAGTGGTCAGTCGAGTCAGTCGAGTCGGACGAGGCCTGGGCCAGCGGTGATGTCGGTGTCGCCGTCTGCTACGTCGTGGCCGGCCGCGCAGCGGAGCACCGCGTGGATCGGCGCGCCGCAGTCGTGGTGGGTGGCGACGATGGAGGGGCCGGTGTCGCTGGCCCAGGTGTCGCCCCAGTTGCGCAGGGCGGTGATGACGGGCATGAGTTCGCGGCCCTTGTGGGTGAGTTGGTACTCGTGGCGGGTGCGCTGCCCTGGCTCCCGGTACGGGATTCGTTCCAGCAGTCCGGCGGCGACCATCTCCTTGAGTCGGGCGGCCATGGCGGGCTCGCCGATGCCGACCCGGCGGACGAAGTCGTCGAAACGGCGCGTGCCGAGCAGGGCCTCGCGCATGGTCAGGACCGTCGACCTGCTGCCCACGACGTCCATCGCCCGGGCCACCGAGCAGTTCTCGCTCGACCAGGAGTCGCGGTCGTTCCGTAGGTCCTCCATGTCGACAAGCTTACCTGACTTGCGGTGACGCTAGTCAGGTGCTTCACTTGGGCGTTGCTGGCTTAAGCAGACGCAAGCCAGCTCCACTCACTCTGAGGACTTCAGTGACCACCGACACCACGAACCTGGCCCCGAGACCGCCCGAAGCGACAAGCGCCGCCCGAGGAACCCTGCGCGGCTCCCGCGCGGTGACGCTTGTCGCCATGTGCCTGGGCGCGATGATCACGTTCCTGCAGATCACCGCTACGGTCTCCGCTCTCACCACGATCCAACGGGACCTGCGCGTCGATCCGACCACGCTGGTCTGGATCCCCAGCGCGTACACCCTGATGGTGGCGAGCGTCGTGCTCTCCGCGGCCACCCTGGGCAGCCGCTACGGGCGTAGGCGCATGTTCGGTTCCGGGGTCGTCGCGATGATCGTCGGCGCGGGGGTCGTGGCCAGCGCCCCGACCGTCGGGTGGGTGATCGTGGGGCAGTTGGTCGCCGGCCTCGGTGGGGCCCTGATCCTGCCGAACAGCCTGGCGATCCTCGGTGCGACCTTCACCGACCCGCACCGACGGACCGAGGTCATCACGGCGTGGTCGGCGGCGTCCGGCATCGGGCTCGCGGTCGGCCCGCTCATCGCCGGCGTCCTGCTGAACCACTACCAGTGGCACAGCGTCTACCTGTCGACGATCGCGCTGGGCCTGATCACGCTCGTCGTCGCCGTTGTCGGGGTGGCCGAGTCCCGGCCGGTCGCCGCCCGCCTCGACGTACCCGGCCTGCTGCTGGGCACCGTCGCCATCGCGTCCGCCGTCTACGCGCTGATCCAGGGCGGCAAGGTCGGCTACACCAGCCCGGTGGTGGCGACGGCCTGGGTTGTCGCGGCTGTCGCACTTGTCGCGTTCGTGGTTGTCGAGCTGCGGACCAGCGCGCCAATGCTCGACGTACGGCTGTTCCGGTCCGTGTCGTTCAGTGCGGTGATGGTCGTCGGCGCGGTGTCGCTGTTCGGCTTCACCGGCGTGGCGATCCTGCTGGTCCTCTTCCACGAACGTGCCCAGGCGCTCAGCCCGCTGGACACCGGCTGGCGGATGCTGGTGCTCTTCGGCGCCTACGTGCTGGCTGCCTTCGGTGCCGGGCGCGCGATTCGTCGTACCGGATTCAAGGCGCCGTTGACCCTCGGTCTGGTCCTCGGCGCGGTGGCCAGCTTCGCGCTTGCGAACCAGGGGCCGACCACGTCGTTCGGTGACCGTTGGCCGCTGTTCGCGTTGTTCGGTGCGGCCAGCGCTCTGGTGGTGGCCCCGGCGACGGCGGCGGCGCTGGCGAGCGTCGCGCCCGCCCAGGCCGGCATGGCCTCCGGGGCGGTCAACGCCGCCCGGCAGGTCGGCTCGGTGCTCGGTTCGTCCCTGCTCGGCACGCTCCTGACCACCACGATGGTGGCCGACCTGCCGGACCGGCTCGCCGCGCACCAGGTCGGCGAACCCACCCGTACCGCGGTGCGGACGGCGGTGGCCTCCGGCGCGAACGGTGGGCAACCGCTACCCGACCCGGTCCGGGCGGCGATCGCCGAGGCGCTGACCTCGGGTGTCCAGGCCGGGTTGCGGGTCACCGGCGTCGTCTTCCTCGTCACCGCCGTGCTCGCGCTCACCCTCATCCGAAACCGGCCGCACCAGAAAAGCTAGGCGGCAATCGAGTCGAGCTGCTCGATGGCGTCGGCCGGCAGTTTCAGGTCGGCCGCCGCGAGGTTCTCCCGCAGGTGCGCCACGCTCGAGGTGCCGGGGATCAGCACGATGGTGGGGGACCGCTGGAGCAGCCAGGCGAGGGCGACCTGCTGCGGCGAGGCACCCAGCCGGGCGGCCACGCCGTCGAGCGTGTCGGACTGCAACGGCGTGAAGCCGCCGAGCGGGAAGTACGGCGCGAACGCGATGTTCTCCGCCGCGCACCTGTCGACCAGGGCGTCGTCCTCCCGGTTGGCGAGGTTGTAGTGGTTCTGCACGGTGACCACCGGCGCGATGGCCTGGGCCTCGATGAGCTGGTTGAGCGTGGCGTTGCTGAGCCCCAGTTGCCGGATCAGGCCGTCCTGCCGCAGCTCGGCCAGGGCGGCGAACTGCGCACCGATCGGCGCTTCGCTTGCCGTGTGTGCCGCCCCCACCCGCAGGTTGACCACGTCGAGCGCGTCCAGGCCGAGATGCTGGAGGTTCTCCCGGACCTGGGCCTTGAGGTCGTCGGGCTGCAGCGACGGGATCCACGAGCCGTCGGCGCCGCGTCGCGCGCCGACCTTGGTGACCAGGTGCAGACCCCGGGGGTACGGGTGGAGCGCCTCGCGGATCAGCTCGTTGACCACGACCGGCCCGTAGAAGTCGCTGGTGTCGATGTGCCGGACGCCCAGCTCGACGGCCAGGCGGAGCACGGCCAGCGCCTGCTCACGGTCGCGGGGCGGGCCGAAGACACCAGGGCCGGCCAACTGCATCGCCCCGTAGCCCATCCGGCTCAGGGTGAGGCCGTCAGCCGGGGTGAGGGCACCGCCGGGAAGGTTCTCGCTCATGTCGTCCTCTTGTCGCTCGTCGTGGCGTCGGGGGCCGCTCGCAACCGGCCCTCGACGACTGTGCGTCCGGACCCGGCGGGGCGGCAGGGCGAGTTGTTCCTGGTAGTGACACAGCCAGTCACCGGCCCGCCCGGCGATCTACCGTCGGTGGCATGGACGCGACGAACCCGCTCGGCGAATTCCTGCGTGCCCGCCGGGAGCAGACCCGGCCCGAGGACGTCGGGCTCGGCCCGGGTGTGGGCCTGCGCCGGGTGCCGGGGCTGCGCCGTGAGGAAGTGGCGATGCTCGCCGGCATCAGCGCCGACTACTACCTCCGCCTGGAGCAGGGCCGCGAGCGGCACCCTTCGGTGCAGGTCCTCGATGCCCTCGCCGGGGTGCTGCGGCTGGATCCGGAGGCGACCGCGTACATGATCGGGTTGAGCAGTGCGCGGTCGCGCCGGGCGGCCCGACCGGCCGCCGAGCGGGTGCCGGCCAGCATCCTGCACCTGCTGCGGCAGCTCTCCATGCCGGCCTTCGTGCAGAACCGTTACCTCGACATCCTGGCCTCGAATCCGATGGCGAGGGCGCTGTCGCCGAATCTCGCGCCGGGCGCCAACCGACTCCGCGCGGTGTTCCTGGACCCGGCCGAGCGGGAGCTGTTCCGCGACTGGCGGCAGGCGATGCAGAGCGTGGTGGGGCAGATGCGCGCCGACTCGGCTGGGGCCACCGACGACCCCAGACTGGCGGCGTTGGTGGGGGAGCTGTCGATCAAGGACGAGTGCTTTCGGCGGCTGTGGGCGCGCCACGAGGTGCGTCGCCGGGAGGGCGTGGTCAGCCGGCTGCACCATCCCGAGGTGGGCGACCTCGACCTGTACTGCGACAAGCTCGCGGTGGCGGGCGCCGACGGGCAGCTTCTGGTGATCTACCACGCTGAGCCCGGTACGGAGTCCGCCCGCTCGTTGGCGCTGCTCGGCTCGATCGCCGCCAGTGGCGTGGACGACGTGCCGGACAGCCTTCGACCCGGTGACCCGGCCCGCCTCTATCCGCTGGAGTGAGCTCAGGGCTTGACGACACTTGTTTGTGAGTGCACACTTACAAACATGCGATCCACCGCCGAGGCCCGCCGGGTCACCGTCCTGAACACCGCGGTCTCGGTGTTCGCCCGCGCCGGCTTCCACGCCACCCCGGTCACCGCCGTGGCGGCCGCCGCCGGCATCTCCGAGGCGTACGTCTTCCGGCTCTTCTCCGGAAAGCTCGGGTTGTTCCTGGCGGCGGCCGGGGCGTGTTTCGACCGGATCGCCGCCGCGATCGAGGCGGGTGCGGAGCGTGCCGGGGGGGACACCCCGGAGGAGATCCTCGACGCCATGGGCGGTGCCTACGCCGAGCTGATCGCCGATCGCGATCTGCTGCTCTTCCAGGTGCAGGCGCAGGCCGTCACGGACATCCCGGAGGTCGCCGAGGCGGTGCGGGCCGGCTACCGGCGGGTCGCGACCTTCGTGCAGAGCCGGGCCGGGGCGAGTGACGCGCAGGTGCAGCAGTTCTTCGCGTACGGCCAGCTGTGCCACCTGATCGTGACAGTGGGCCTGGAGCAGGTCCCGGAGCCGTGGGCTCGCGCCCTGACCGCAGGCATTCGCCACCCCTGACCGACCCCGACGCTGGGCCGCTTCGGCGGCCCACTCTTTCAGCCCTCGAAGTGTGTGAGTGCACACTTACAAACAAAGGAGATCCCCGATGACCACCGACACGATGATCACCGAAGTGGTGCTGCCCGGCGTGGTGGAGCCCGACGGACTCCTGCTGCACCGACGCGCGATGCCCGTCCCCGCCCGGGGGCAGGCGCTCGTCCAGGTCGAGGCGACCGGCATCTCGTTCGCCGAGCAGCAGATGCGCCACGCGCTCTACCCCGGCCAGCCGAAGTTTCCGTTCGTGCCCGGCTACGACCTCGTCGGCACGGTCCGGGCGGTCGGTCCGGGCGGCGACGACGCGCTGGTCGGCACCCGGGTGGCGGCGGTCACCAAGACCGGCGCCTGGGCCACGTACGCGCTTGTCGACATCGACGCCCTGACCCCGGTACCCGTGGGCCTGGACGCCGCCGCGGCCGAGACCGTCGTCGTCAACGGGGTGACCGCCTGGCAGATGCTGCGGGACGCCGACCTGAAGGCCGGCCAGACCATCCTCGTGCACGGCGCGAACGGCGGCGTGGGGAGCGTGCTGGTCCAACTCGGCCGACACCTCGGCCTGCGGGTCATCGGCACCGCCGCCGAACGGCACCACGCCGGGCTGCGCGAGCTGGGCGTCGATCCGCTCGACTACCGCGACCCGGACATGGCCGCGCGCGTCCGTGAGCTGTCGCCGGGTGGCGTCGACGCCGTCTTCGACCCGGTCGCCGGCCCGGGCGTGCGTACGTCGTACGCCCTGCTCGCCCCCGGCGGCAAGCTGGTCGTCTACGGCAACGCCGCCGCCGTGGGCACCGGGCAGTCGGTGGTCTGGGTCTTCGTGAAGCTGTTGGCCCGCCTCTACACCTGGAACGCGCTGCCCAACGGCCACCGGGCCGGTTTCTACAACTTCTGGGCCGGTCAGCTCACCCGACGTGCCGCCTTCCGTCGTCGCCTGCGTACCGACCTGGGCATCGTGCTCGACCTGCTGCGGCAGGGAGTGATAGTGCCGCAGATCGCCGCCCGCTACCCGCTCAACGAGGTCTCCGCGGCACTGGTGTTCGCCGAGGCCCGCAGCCGGGCCGGCAAGGTGGTGCTGGAGCCCTGATCGCCGACGACGTCGAGGGCGCTCCGCCAGCGGGCCCGGGGCCAGTAACCAGGCCAGGACCGGCGGGTCGGCCTCGTCGCGGCACCGGATCCAGGTCCTTGGGCAGCACCTGCCGACCGGCCCGGCCGTCCGTGCGTGTGCAGCCGCACGCCACGAGGGCGTACGGTGAACATGTCGCCCGGGACCCCGGTGGCCGCCAGACGCCGTCACCATCAGCCCGTCAGGGGCGTTACCGAACGTTATCCCCGTCGCCGCGACTCACTGGTCGTGTTGGCCGATCGCCGACCACGTCCCGGCCGTCGGTTTCGCCAGTCGTCGCGGTCGGAACGGTTCGTGGTTCGGATCCACCCGCGCGTGCGCACAGCTGTCCGTGCGAATGATCGTTTTGAACACCTCAACCAGGGGAGCACCAGATGAGAATCGCCAGGGACCGGATCGTCACCGCACTTCGCGATCGGGGTCAGCAGGCCAGGGCCGACTGGGTCGAGCGTGAGCTGCCGGAGCGTGTGGACCCGGCCAAGCACTCCGGGCTGCTCGCCACCCTGAACCTCAACCCAGCTGATCTCGTCGGCGCGTCCTCCCCTTGAGGGTTGCGCTGCTCGGACCGGTCGCCTGGCGTACGCCCCCACACCACTACGGCCCGTGGGAGCAGGTGACCGGCCTGCTCGCTGAAGGGCTGGTCAGCCGCGGGGTCGACGTGACGCTCTTCGCGACACTGGACTCCGTCACGTCCGCCCAGCTCGACGGAGTCTGCCCACGGGGGTACGCGGACGACCCGGACCTGGACGGCCGGGTGTGGGAGGCGATGCACGTCTCCCACGCGATGGCCCGCTCGGCACAGTTCGACGTGGTGCACAGTCACCTGGACTGGCTGCCCCTGGCGTTCGCGGAACACTGCCGCGCGCCGCTGCTGACCACAGTGCACGGCTTCTCCGGCGCGGGGATCCTGCCCGCCTACGGCCGAGCCCGCTCGTCGTACGTGTCGATCTCCGACGCCGACCGGGCACCGGAGCTCGACTACGTGGCCACGGTGTACCACGGCGTCGACGTCGCCGGACTGCCGTTCACCGACGAGGCCGGTCCTGGGCTGGCCGCCTTCGGCCGGATCCACAGGGACAAGGGCACCCACACCGCCATCGAGATCGCCCGCCGCGCCGGCCGGCGTCTGACCATCTGCGGGATCGTGCAGGACGAGCGGTACTTCGCCGAACAGATTGCCCCGCACATCGACGGCGACCAGGTCGTCTTCCTCGGATCGGTGGGTCCGCGACGGCGTGCCGAGGTGCTGGGGGACAGCGCCGCACTGCTGCACCCGATCGCCTTCGACGAGCCGTTCGGGCTGTCGGTAGTGGAATCGATGGTCTGTGGCACGCCGGTCGTCGCCTACCGGCGGGGGTCCATGCCGGAGGTCGTCGACGAGGGGGTGACGGGCTTCCTCGTCTCCACAGTCGACCAGGCCGTCGACGCGGTCACCCGGGTCGCCGCCCTGGATCGGACCGAGTGCCGGGCGCGGGCTCGGCAACGCTTCAGCGCCGACCGGATGGTCGACGGCTATCTCGCCGTCTACGACAAGCTCGTCCACGGCTGAACCACACCGACAACCGGAAGGCCCAGGGTTCATGCCCAGCTACGGATTCCTCAGCACCCACCCACCGACCCGGTGCGGACTGGCCACGTTCAATGCCGCCCTCGCCGCCCAGCTGACCGCCGACGGCACCCGTGGCGGCATCGTCCGCGTCACCGATCACGGCGACGACCAGCGGCCCCTGCCCGGGGTGGTGCACACCTGGTCGGCGCGTGACCCCGCCGGCTGGCGGGAGGCGGCTGCCGCCCTGAACGCGTACGACGTGGCGATCATCCAGCACGAGTACGGGATCTACCCCGGCACCGACGGCGAGGAGGTGCTGCCGTTGCTGCGGCGGCTCAGCGTGCCGAGCATCGTGGTCCTGCACACGGTGCTCCGCCAGCCCTCGGCTCGGCAGAAATCACTGTTGGAGCAGATCGTGGCGACCGCCGGGGCGGTCGTCACGATGACCGACACCGCCCGCGACCGGCTGCTCGTCGGGTACGCCGTGCCAGCGGGCAAGGTGACTGTCATCCCGCACGGCGCGGCCGAGCTTGCCGGTGCACCCGTCGACCGGCGCACCCGCCCGCACCTGCTGACCTGGGGCCTGCTCGGCCCGGGCAAGGGCATCGAGTGGTCGTTGCGGGCCCTCGCGACGTTGCAGGATCTGGAGCCGACGCCGACCTACACGGTGGCGGGACGGACCCACCCGAAGGTGATCGAGCACCACGGTGAGGCGTACCGGGCGGGGCTGCACCAGCTCGGCGCCCAGTTGGGCGTCGCGCATGCCGTCGACTACCAGGACGTCTACCACGACCAGGAGGCGCTGGGCCGGCTGATCCGGTCCGCCGACGTGGTCGTCCTGCCCTACGACTCCCGCGAACAGGTCACCTCCGGCGTACTCATCGAAGCGGTGGCCGCCGGCGTGCCCGTCGTGGCGACGGCGTTCCCGCACGCCGTCGAGCTGCTGACCGGTGGGCCCGGTCTGGTCGTACCCCATCAGAACCCGGCGGCACTGGCCAAGGCGATCCGGCGGGTCCTGACCGAACCGGGCCTGACCGCCCGGTTGGCCGGGCGGGTCCGCCCGCTGGCCGCGCACCTGCGGTGGCCTGCGGTGGCGGCCCGCTACGGCGCCCTCGCCGAGGACCTCGTCGATGCCCGCTCACCCGCCGTCAGCGCCGTGCCGGCGTGACGGCTACCACCGGACGCCCCCGAACGTCGGCGGGTGGGCGCTGGGCGACGGCACCCGCGCCGAGCTTCGCGCACCTGACTCGGCTGAGCGACGACACCGGGCTGTTCGAGCACGCACGGCACGCCATCGTCCGGCGTGAGCACGGGTACTGCACCGACGACGTGGCCCGTGGCCTGGTGGTGGTCAGCCGCGAGCCGGAGCCGGGCGAGGAACTGCTCCGGCTGGCGGAGCGGTACCTGGCGTTCCTCACCCACGCGCAGGACGCTGGCGGCGCGTTCCGCAACCGACTCGGGCACGACCGGCGCTGGGTCGACGAACCAGGGCTCGGCGACTGGTGGGGTCGGGCTCTGTGGGGCCTGGGCACGGCCGTCGCCCGCAGCCCCGCCCCATGGGTACGCGAGGAGGCGCTTGTCGCCTTCAGCCGGGGTGCCACCCGGCGGGCCAAGGCCCCGCACACGATGGCCTTCGCCGGTCTGGGCGCGACCGAGGTGCTTCGTCGTCATCCCGGTCACGTCGCCGCAGCGGCCCTGCTGGCGGACGCGGCCAGCACGATCGGCCCCCCGGCCGCCGATCCGCTGTGGCCGTGGCCACGGCCGGAGCTGACCTACGCCAACGCCGCTCTCGCCGAAGTGGTCGTCGCGGCGAGTCAGCTCCGCGAGGGTGGTCCGCCTCTCGACGACGGCCTGCGCATGTTGACCTGGCTGCGCGATGTCCAGCTCCGCGACGGGCGGATGTCGGTAGTACCCGCCGGGGGTTGGCGGCGCGGCGCGGTACGGCAGCACCACGACCAACAGCCGATCGAGGTCGCCGCCTTCGCCGACGCCTGCGCCACGGCGGCCACTGTCACCGGGGATCCGGAGTGGGACAACGGAGTGCGGCAGGCGGTCGGGTGGTTCCTCGGCGACAACGACCTCGGCACGCCGATGTGGGATCCGGCGACCGGCGGTGGCTACGACGGGCTGACCGCGCACGGGCCCAACCTCAACCAGGGCGCGGAGTCGACCCTCGCGCTCATCTCCACGCTGCAGCACGCGCGGCGGTGGTCGTGACAGGGAGTCTGGCCGTCCGGCAGGACGTCACCCTCACCCCGGATCCACGTCGCGTCATCATCAAGCTCTTCGTTCCCGGTGAGGATGCCGCTGTGGTTCGGACCCGCGCGCAGGCGCTCATCGACCGGGTCGCGCACCTCGACGACGAGGAGACCACCCGGCTGCTGCGGGACACCTTCGACCGCTTCGGCGCCCGGCACCGCGACCTGGCCGGCACGTTCCGCCACCACTACGACCTGGTCCGGCACCGCGCGGCGCGGGCCCGGGACCTCTCGCCGAACAGCCGGCTGCTGGTCGGCGCCTACTTCAGCCACGAGTACGCCGTCGAGGCCGCCGCCCTGTGCAACCCGTCGATGGTGGCCCACCCGGACCAGACCGGTCTCGGTGCCGGGCAGCTGCGCGTCGCCGTCAGCCTGCGTCAGGTCGGGGAGGGCCACGTGTCCTCGATCGGTTTCGCCACAGCGATCGTCGGACCGGGGGAGCAGCTCACGATCACCGACCGGGCCGGTCCGTTGGCCGTCGGGCAGCGGACGGGCGTACGGCACCGCCGGGACCTGCTCGTCGCCGGCCTGGCCGAGGAGGACTGCGACAACGAGGTCACGGCCACTGTGCTGGACGCGTTGCCCGAGTGGTACGACGAGGCCACCTTCGAGCGGGTGCTCGGCAACCTGCCACCCGATCTGCTCTCCCGCAGCACCGGGTTGGGGACCGTCGAACAACTGCGTCGTACCAACGCCGGTGGCTACGCCACAGCGTTCCCCGCCGACACGGTCCTGCACCAGCGGGTGCTCTGGCCGGCCACCCCGGCGGAGAGCAACGGCATGGAGGACGCGCGGTTCGTCCGCTTCGTCGATGAATCCGGGCCGGTCTACCGGGCCACCTACACCGCCTACGACGGCCGGACCATCGCCACCCGTGCGCTGGCCAGCGATGACCTGCGCCGGTTCGAGATGACCCCGATGCGCGGGCCGGGTGCCCGGAACAAGGGGCTCGCGCTGTTCCCGCGTACCGTCGGCGGCCGGCACCTGGCACTGTGCCGTGCCGACGGCGAGACCATCGGCCTGACCGCCCTCGACGGTGAGAACCGCTGGCAGGCGCCCACCCCGTTGCACGCACCGGGCGAGAGCTGGGAGCTGATCCAGGTCGGCAACTGTGGGTCGCCGATCGAGACCGACGCCGGCTGGCTCGTGCTCACCCACGGTGTCGGGCCGATGCGTCGGTACGCGATCGGTGCGCTCCTGCTCGACCTGTACACCCCGGAGCGGGTCGTCGCCCACCTGCCCGGTGCGCTCCTGGCACCCGACGACACCGACCGGGACGGGTACGTACCGAACGTCGTCTACTCCTGCGGCGCCCTGGTGCACGACGATGAGCTGTGGGTGCCGTACGGGGCGAGCGACGCCCGGGTGGGATTCGCCACAGTGCCGTTGTCCGCGCTCCTCAACGCCATGGTCGAGGCAAGTGGGGAATGCGGCGGGGCGCGGTAGCCTCACCGCTTGTGGGACGTGCTCCTGCGACCGGGGAGGACAGAGGGGGAGGTGGGCGTGGCCGACGTCGGCGAGGTGGTGCGTTGGTTGCAGCTCAACGCCCCCCGGGGTGGGCCGGACGAGGTGGCGCAGCTGGTGGCCCGCGCGGCGCCCGCGCTCGACGCCAGCGAGATCGTGATCTACCTGGCCGACTACACCCAGACCCTCCTCGTGCCGCTGCTCGGCGCGGGTCTCGACCGGGACCAGTTGCCGATCGAGACGACGCTCGCCGGCCGGGCCTTCACCACCCTCGACATCCAACGCGCGCCCGACAACCCGGACCGGATGTGGGTGCCGCTGCTGCTCGGGTGTGAACGGATGGGCGTGCTGGAGATCGTCTCGTCGACCGCCGCCGACGCGACGACTGACGGTCCGGCCTGGGAGGTGGCGGTAAACGTCGCCCAGATCCTGGTCAACCGCCGGCTCTACGGCGACGTGGTCGAGCGGATGCGGCGACGGATGCCGATGCAGGTCGCGGCCGAGATCGTGTGGGGCCTGCTCCCACCGCTGACCTTCGCCACCGACGATCTAGTGGTCACCGCCATCCTCGAACCGTGCTACGACGTGGGCGGCGACATCTTCGACTACGCGTTGAACGACGACGTGCTCAGCGTCGGGCTCTTCGACACCTGTGGGCACGGCATCAAGGCGAGCACGCTGGCCTCGCTGGTGGTCAGCGCGTACCGCAACGCCCGCCGGTGTGGCCTCGACCTGGTGGACACGGCGATCAGCATCGACCGCTGGGTGCGGTCCGAGCACCCGAACCTCTTCGCCACCGGGTTACTCCTCGAGTTGGACCGCCGGACCGGCCGGCTCAGCATGATCAACGCCGGGCATCCCGGCGCGATGCTTCTGCGCGACGGCAAGGCCATTCGAGACCTCCCGGGGCCGACCGCGTTGCCCCTCGGCCTGGGTCACATGACTTCCCGCCGACCGCTGGTACACATCGAGGATTTGCACCCGGGCGACCGCATCCTCGCCTACACCGACGGCATCACCGACGCCCGTAACGCGGAGGGGGAGCAGTTCGGGCTGGACCGGCTCGTCGACTTCGTCAATCGCGCCCTCAACGAGGGTCTGCCCAGCCCGGAGACGATGCGTCGCCTGGTCCGCGCGGTCGTCAGCTACCAGGACGACCAGCTCGAGGACGACGCGACGGCCCTCTTCGTGGACTGGCAGCCACCACATCTGCCGCTCGCGCACCTCCGCGACCTCGCCGCGAACGGACTCTGACCGCACTCCGCCGCGCCTCTGCCCGCACCCAGTGGGATTTTGCACTCGCAGTGCACTTGTCTCCGATCGTGTGGCTGTCTAGCGTCACCTCATGGCTGACTCATGGACCTTCGCCGTGGCGCGTGACGACCTCGGGCAGACCACGCTCGTCGATGGCCCTGCCCCCACTGTGGCTGCCGGTGAGGCGCTGCTGCGGGTGGACCGGGTCGGCCTCACCGCCAACAACGTCACCTACGCGGTGCTCGGCGACGCGATGCGCTACTGGCAGTTCTTTCCGCCGGCGGCCCAGGGGCTCGGCCCGCAGTGGGGCCTTCCGCCGCTCTGGGGCTTCGCCGAGGTGGTCGCCTCCAAAGCTGCCGGGGTCGAGGTGGGGCAGCGGATCTACGGTTACCTCCCGCCCGCCGGTCACCTCGTGGTGCGACCGGACCGGGTGGACGGGTCCGGGTTCCGCGAGGCGAGCCCGCACCGGGCCGAGCTGCCGTCGCCGTACAACGCGTACCGGTCGACCACCGGCGACCCGGCGTACCAGCGCGACCAGGAGGATCTGCTGATCCTGTTCCGGCCGCTGTTCTTCACCTCGTTCATGCTTGCCGACCAGGTCGTGGACAACGACTTCTACGGTGCCGAGGCGCTGCTGGTGTCGTCGGCGTCGAGCAAGACCGCGTACGCCGCCGCGTTCGAGCTGCACCGGCGCGGACCGCGCCTGGTCGGTCTCACCTCACCCGGAAACGTGGCCTTCACCAGGTCGCTCGGCTGCTACGACGAGGTCGTCTCGTACGACGACATCGACACTCTCGACGTGGTCCCGAGTGTCTATCTCGACCTGTCCGGCGCACCCTCGACCCGAACCGCCCTGCGTCGGCGCATGGGTGACCGGCTCGTCCGGGACATCGCGGTCGGGCTCACCAACCAGACGCCGAACGCCGACGCCGCCGAGGAGGTGTTCTTCGCGCCGGTGCAGATGCGCAAGCGCAGCCAGGACTGGGGCCGCGACGGGCTCGACCAGCGGTTCACCGAGGCCTGGCAACGCTTCGCCGCCGTCGTGAGCGGGTGGCTCGACGTCCGGGTGGGTGCCGGGCCGGCAGCGCTCCAACACGCGTGGCTCGACGTTCTCGCCGGTCGTACGCCGCCCCGGGTGGGCCACGTCGTCCAACTGTGAACGGGTTCAGGCTGCGACGTCGTCGCTGAGCTGGAGGCGCAGCGCGGCCAGCGACCGAGTGATCAGTCGGGAAACGTGCATCTGCGAGACGCCGATCCGGTCGGCGATCTGGGCCTGGGTGAGGTTGCCGTGGAAGCGCAGGCTGAGGATCTCGCGTTCGCGTTCCGGCAGCGTGGCGAGGGCCGGGCCAAGCGCGACGCGGATCTCGACGAGGTCGAACGCGCCGTCGTCGTCACCGAGGGTGTCGCCGAGTTCCCGGCTGCCGTCGCTGCCGATCGGGGTGGACAGCGACGTGGCCCGGTAGGCGCGCGCCCCCTCCAACCCCTCCAGGACGGTCTCCTCGGACACGTCGAGGTAGGAGGCGACGTCGGCCACCGTGGGCAGGCGGCCGAGGGTCTGGGTCAGGACGCCGTTCGCGGCGCTGATGGACAGGCGCAGCTCCTGGAGGCGACGGGGTACGCGCACCGCCCAGGTGCGATCCCGGAAGTACCGCTTGATCTCGCCGATGATCGTGGGGATGGCGTACCCGCTGAAGTCGATCCCGCGGCTGGGGTCGAAGTTGTCCACGGCCTTGATGAGCCCGACCGAAGCGGTCTGGGCCAGGTCGTCGTCGGGTGCGCCGCGTCCGCCGTAGCGGCGCGCCAGGTGTCGCGCGAGCGGCAGCCACGCCTCGATGGTGCGGTCCCGCAGTGCCGGGCGGCGGGGATCATCCGGCGGGGTCGCCGCCAGGGCGGCGAAGAGGTCGTCCGGGTTCTGGTCGCTGCTGCGCTTGCTGAACTGGGTGCCGGTGGCGTTCTCGACGATCGTGGACATGGCTGGCCCCTCCCGTACGCGCCCGTCGATCGGGTCGACCGGAAGGATCTCCGAACCGGCTGCCGCCGGAGCGCACGTACGGGCGAAGGTGCGCCGTCGCAGGGCCACGATCACGGGCCTCGCCACCGCGTCATGTCGTTCGCTTGATGAACCGAACCCTACCCGAACGACCGAAAATTAACTAGCCGAAAGTATGAGCCAGTGCAGGTCTGCGTGGATCAGCCGCGCTGATCGGAGGCGTCGACGGCGGCAGCGGCCGGCCGGGCAGGCGTGACCGCGAACGGGTGGCGCAGCCGCCGCATGGCCTCCTCGCTGCTGTCGAAGGTCACCGCCGGACCGTCCAGCCCGTCGCCTGTCGACGTGGCGAGGAACAGGGCAGGTCGGCCGTTGTCGTTCGATGTCATGCAGGGATCCTGTCTCTACGAAAAGGGGTGCGGCTGGTCTCGGCGATGCCCGCCGGGTGAGCTGAGGAGCGCTTCGGCGCACATGCTGGCGCGCGGATGCAGGTGTGCTGTGCACGGGCGAGCGCCCGGCGACACCGACACCCCGCACCATACCCGGCGCCGTCGCCCCGTATGCGCCGCTGACGGACCCGCGCACCTTGTGGCTGGCCAGCCGTGCGGGAATTCTGTAATCCCGCCCGCTGCCGCGAGTCTCCGATCTTGAGGGCGGTCACCGCACCAATGCGTGGCGCCGCGCGGATGAACACACGAGGAGTGAGATCCATGTCGTCAGCCGGTCGAGCACTGCCCGATGTCGGGTTGGTCGTCGCGGCCCGGCAGGGCGACCAGCGCGCTCTCGACGACGTCGTCGCGGCGTCGCTTCCGCTCGTCTACAACATCGTCGGGCGGGCGCTGCGCGGGCACGCCGACGTCGACGATGTGGTCCAGGAGACGTTGGTACGGGTGATCCGGTACCTCCCCGCGCTCAACGACCCGGCGGCGTACCGATCGTGGCTGGTGGCGATCACCATCCGCCAGGTGCGGGACTGGGAGACGCGCCGACGGGTCGCGCTCAACCGCGACGCCGGTCTCGACGTGATCCACAACGTGCCCGACCCTGCCTCCGACTTCGCGGGGATGACGATCCTCCGGCTCGGCCTCACCGACCAACGACGCGAGGTCGCCGAGGCGACCCGCTGGCTCGACCCGGACGACCAGGAACTGCTGTCGCTGTGGTGGCTGGAGGAGACCGGCGAGATCACCCGGAACGAGGTCGCCGACGCGCTCGGGTTGTCACCCGGGCACGTGGCGGTGCGGATCCACCGGATGAAGGAGCAGATCCAGAGCGCCCGTGGCGTCGTACGCGCGCTCCGCGCCCGCCCTGGCTGCCCGGACCTGGGCACGGTGACCGCCGAGTGGGACGGCACCCCCAGTTCGTTGTGGCGCAAGCGACTGGCCCGACATGTTCGCGACTGCGCGTTCTGCGGTCGGCTGGGCACCACGCTGCTGCCGATCGACAGGCTCCTCGCCGGCCTACCGCTGCTGCCGCTGCCGGCGGGTCTCGGCGCGCACCTGCCCAGCGCGGCCAACCCCGCAGCCGCCGCGCAGGCGCTCACGCCTCCCGGCCCGACGGCCGGGCCCGCCGCCGGGCCGACGCCGCCAGGCGGAGTGCCAGGCGATTCCGGTGGAGGCCCGAGCATCGTCGACCTCGCGGTGAACCGACCCCGTGGCCTCGTGCCGTCCCTCGCCGCAGGTGTCGCCGCCGCCGTCCTGGCCATCACCATGGCGGTGGTGATCCTGCCGGACGAGCCTTCCGCACCCTCGTGGGCGGCCCCGCCGTCCGCGGCGCCCACCGCCGTCGCCACCCCGAGCGTGGCACCGTCGCCGAGCGCACGGCCCTCGACGAAGGCTCCGGTCGCTCCGGTGGTCAGCTCCGTGCGCAAGGGCGTCGGGGTGTGGGACTTCGCCGGGGCGAGTCAGGCTCTGGCGAACTCCAAGGCCGGCTGGTACTACACCTGGGGCACCCAGCACCCGGGGATCAGCACCCCGCGCGGTACGACGTTCGTGCCGATGATCCGCAGCGCGGAGAACGTCACCGCCACGGAGCTGGCCCGGGCCAAGGCCGCCGGGCCGTACCTGCTCACCTTCAACGAACCGGACCTGCCCGAGCAGGCGAACATGACTGTCGAGCGGGCGCTGGACCTGTGGCCGCAGCTGATGGCGACGGGCAGCAAGCTGGGCAGCCCGGCGGTCGCCTGGGGTGCGCCGGACCCGCAGGGTTGGCTGGACCGGTTCATGACCGGCGCCGAGGCCCGCGGCCACCGGGTGGATTTCATCACGCTGCACTGGTTCGGCGCCGACTTCTCGACTCCCGCGGCGGTGGCCCAACTCCGGCAGTACCTGCAGGCCGTCTACCAGCGGTACCGGAAGCCGATCTGGCTGACCGAGTTCGCGCTGATCCGTTTCGGCGCGGGCGGTGCGCAGTTCCCCGGTCAGGAGCAGCAGGCGGCGTTCCTCACCGCGGCCACCACCATGCTCGGCCAGCTCTCCTACCTGCAGCGCTACGCCTGGTTCGGCCTGCCCGCCACGGACAAGGACCGATCGGGCCTGTTCAGCGACGGGGCCGAGGCGACAGTTGTCGGCCGTGCCTTCCAGGCCGCCAAGTGAGCGGTGGCGAACGGATGGACGAGCAGATCAGCGCGGAGCGCCGGGACCCCCGCGTCCGTACCCGACGGCTGGTCGGCGTCGTCGCGACACTCGTCGCCACGGCGCTGGCCGTCGGTCTCACCCAGGGCTGGGTCGACACCGACCAGGCGACGACGCCGCCACCGGCCGCGGCGTCGTCGCCCGCGGTCGCGTCGGCCGCTGCGGTGCCGACCGCGCCGGTGGTGCTCAACGGCACCGACGACGCGTTCATCCAACTGCTGATCCCGATGAACGAGGGCGCGCTCGCGCTCATCGACCAGTTCGACGCCCGACCGACGGAGGCGGACCCGCCGTTGCGGGCCCTCCTCGGTGCGGTCCGCGCGGCTCACCAGGCGGAGCTGCGGGACCTGCGTGGGCTGTTGGCCGCTGGCAACGTGCCGGAGCTGAACATCCACGAGGGGCACCAGATGCCGGGCATGGTCACCGATGCCAGCCTCGCCGAGCTGCGTGCCGCCCCGGACGGCGAGGTGCCGTCCCGGGCGGCTGCCCTGATCCGGGCGCATCTCGCGCAGACGGTGGTGCTGTGCCGGGGTGAACAGGCCGCTGGGGGCAGCCCGGAGCTGAAGGCGCTGGCCGGCCGGATCCAGCAGGCGCGGGCCGCCGAGCTGAGCACGCTGGACAGCCGGCCGGGTGCGCCCCCCGCTGCACCGGGCGGCTGAGCATGCGGCCCAGGAGACCGGCCGATGCGGACGTCTGATCTGCCTGCCGACGTCCGCCACGCCGTCCGGGCGTCCCGGGCCACCCACCGTGCCGTCACATCGGGCGTGGTCCGCCCGGCCCGGCGCGCGACACACCGGGCCGGGAGCGCGCCGCCGGACACGGTCGCCCCGGTGCCGGCGGTGGGGTGGCGCGGTGGTCACCGGCGCGCGGCCGGTCGCGCCACCGTCGTCGCCGCGATGCTGGCGGTCAGTCTCGGGTGGCTGCTCGCGATCCTCGTCGCACCGCACGTCACCCTGTCGCCGGGTGCGCGGATGGTCGCTCTCTTATGCCACCTGACCTGCCTGGTGGTGGGCTTCGGAGCGGTGCTGACGGTGGACTGGTTCAGCCTCCGATGGGTGCTGCGCCGGGAACCGTTCGGTACGGTGCTGACTGCCGCACGCGGCGCGCACCTGCTCATCTGGCTGGGCCTGATGGGTCTGCTCGCAAGTGGCGCCGCACTGGGGCCGGACACGTCGTCCGGGCTGGTCTGGGTCAAGTTGCTCGCGGTGCTGGTGGTTGGCGTCAACGGGCTGTTCCTCGGCCGGGTGCGGGATCGACTCGTGGCCGTGCAGGGCCGCCCGCCCTGGTCCGCACTGCTGCCCGGTGTCGCCGCCGCCACGATCTCGCAGCTCGGTTGGTGGACCGCGACCCTCGTCGGCTTCTGGAACGCCAACAGCTGACCGTCGTCAACAGCCGAGGGTCGACGGTCGCGTCGTTGGTCAGGCCGGCGCGGGGTGTCTCGCCGTGAACCGGGCGCGGGTCAGGAACGCGAGCTGGGCCCGCTTGTCCGGCATGTCGATCTGCGAGTCGAAGGTGAAGCCCTCGATCTCGAGTCGGCGCAGGGCGAGGTGGTTGCGGATGTCCGGCTCCACCACGATCCGCTGCGCGGCCGGGTCGAGGAACAGGAAGCGGGCCACCGCCGGGCCGACCGCGTTGGTGAGGCTGCGGGCGAGGCGTCGGTCGGGGCTGAGCAGCAGGTGCATCCCCACGTCGCCAGGCTGGACGGGGTAGCGCTCGCCGACCGGGTCCGCCTCGGGCTGGTAGCTCTGGAAGAGGCCCACCGGCTCCCCGTCGACCTTGATCAGGTACGCGTGGTGGGTGGGCAGACCGTCGACAAAGGCGTAGATCTCACGAACCTCTTCGAGGCTGTGCGAACCCATGCCCCAGAAGGAGTTGCGGGGCAGGGTCACCCAGCCGTGCAGGAGGGCGGCGTCCCGGTCGGGGTCCACGGTCACCAACGACAGCTCGCCGAGACCGGCGATCTTCTCCTGGTAGGTCATCGGGTGCCGTCCTCTGTTCCATCGGGGGTGCAACTTAGGTTAACCTCCCCTAACCAAGGATGACCTTACCTGGAGGGGTGCGTGAAACGGAACTGGGAGGCCCTGGTCCTCAAGGCCATGGGAGGGCGGGACTTTCAGTTGACCGTCCTGAGCACCGAGTCGGTCGACGGGCACTACCAGCGACTCCTCCTGGACGGAGGTGACCTGTTGGAGACGTGCGGGGTGCACCCCACCATGTGGATCCGGCTGTGGTTCGACAACGACGGCCGGGCGCACCAGCGCGCGTACACGCTTGTCGACCCGGACCCGACCACCGGCCGATTCACCCTCGAATTCGCCATCCACGACGGCTGCGCGGCACGCTGGGCCACCACGGCCCAGGTCGGCGACACCATCGGCGCGACGGTGCAGGGCAGCGCCTTCGAGTTGCCCGACCCCGCGCCCGAGCACCTCTACCTGGTCGGCGACGCGGCCTCGCTGCCGGCGGTCAACAGCCTGCTCGACGCCGGCGCCGACATCCCGGCGACGGTCTGGCTCGAGTACGCCCACGAGGGCGAGAAGGCGCTCGCACTGCGGGCCCGGGCGCACCACGACGTCACCTGGGTGCCGCGGCGCGACGAGGGTCAGCACCTCGTCGACACGGTGTGCGCGGCCCTGCCGACAAGCGGTGCGGGCCACTACTGGGTGGCCTGCGAGGCGGCCACCACCCGGGGCCTCACCCGACACATCAGGAAGACGCTCGGTGTCGACAAGGACCGGTTGACCTCCCTCGGCTACTGGAAAGCGGCATGAAGGGCCGGCTCGGCACCCTGACCGCGCTGTACGTCACCCAGTACCTCGGCGTCGGCTTCATCACCGTCGGGCTCACCGCCATCCTGCGCGACGGCGGCACCTCGCTCGACACCCTGGCGCTGTTGCAGATCGTCGGCCTGATCTGGCCCATCAAGTTCCTCTGGGCGCCGATCCTGGACCGGTACGGCTCCAGGCACCGCGGCCACTACCGCTCCTGGCTGCTGGTGCTGCAGACCGCCCTGGTGCTCGCCCTGCTGGCGTTGCTGCCGTTCACCAGCCCGGCCGACGCGCTCGGCCCGATCGTCGCGATCTGCGCGGCGTACGTGTTCTTCTCGGCCACCCAGGACATCGCCGTGGACGCCGTCGCGGTCCGGATGCTCGCCGACTCGGCCCGGGGGACCGGCAACGGCATCCAGGTCGCCGCGAGCTACCTCGGCAACCTGCTCGGTGGCGGTGCCTGCGTCCTGGTCTACGACAGGTTCGGCTGGGTGCCCGCGATCGGCCTGCTGGCCGCCATGACGGCGGTCGGCCTGCTCGTGGTGTGGCGGTTCCGGGAGCCGCCCCGTACCGATCGGGTGGAACGGGTCGGCACGGCCTACCGGGCGCTGCTGTCGGTGTTCGGCCAGCCGGGCTGCCGCACGTGGACGTTCGGCGTGGTGCCGCTTGTCTACGTCGGCGCGGGAATGGCGTACGCCCTGGTCACCCCGGCGCTTGTCGACGCCGGGTGGTCGCTGGGTCGGATCGGCGTCGTCACCGGCGTGGTGACGAGCGTCCCGGCCATCGTGGCGGGTCTGGTCGCGGGGCTCGGGATCGGGCGGTTCGGGCGTGCCGGCGTACTCGTGGTCGGTGGTGTCGCGCTCACGGTGTCGACGGTGCTGCTGCTGCCGCTGATGAACGGCCGGGCGCCGCTGGGTGGGACGGTCGCCGCGCTCTGCTGCTTCATGGCGGCCTACACCGTCGCCAACGTCGTGCTCTACACGGTCAACATGGACTACTCGCGGCCCGACACCGGCGGCACCGACTTCACCGTCCTGTCGTCGTTCGGTCTGGTCTGCTCGTTCGTGGCGGCGTCGATCGGTCTCGCGGTGGCCGACCGGCTCGGCTACCCGGCGGTCGCGGTCGCGGCCATCGTGCTCGTGGTCGCCGGCGTCCTCCTCGGCCTTGCCCACCAGCGGCGGTTCCCGCGCCGGCCGGACCCCGCCGTCGACGGGCCGGCCGAGCAGCGCGCAGCGGACGGCGTCAAGGCGGCGGCGTGACCACCGTTCCGCCGGCTGCCTGACAGTGCCATCGTGGTGGTCGACGGAGGCGGCATGCGGCTCTACCTGACCGCGCTCAACCCCACCGACGCCGTGCTGCACGGGTTCCTCCCGGCGGCGGCGTCGCTCGGGCTCGCGGCCACCGTGCTGACCGACCGCCCCGCCGACTGGCCGGCGGACGTGCGGGTCGCGCGGTGCGCGGTCCGCGACCCGGCCGCGGTGGTCGCGGCGGCGGCACGGACCCGGCCGGTGGCGCTACTGTCCAACAGCGACCACCTTCAGGAGGCCACCGCGATCGCCGCCCGCAAGCTCGGCCTGCCCGGCAAGGACCCGGCCGCTGCCCGTCTCTGCAAGGACAAGGCCGCAGCCCGCCGGGCGGTCGCCGCTGCGGGCCTCGATCTGGTACGCACCGTCACCGTCGACCCCGGCGCGGTGCCGGAGGTGCCGACCGGGATGTTCCCGGCGGTGGTCAAGCCCCGTGAGGGGGTGGCCAGCGAGGACGCGTACCTGGTGACCGACCACGCCGAGTTGGTCAGCCGGGTTGCCGAGATCCGGGGCCGACGCCCCGACGTGGCCCTGGTGGTCGAGGAGTACCTCGACGGCGAACTGCGCACCTTCGAGACCCTCGGCGACGGCACGGCGTTGGCCTCGCTCGGCGGGTGGCGCACCGGCCTCGGCCCGCCACCGACGTTCACCGAGGAGAGCCTCGCCTGGTCACCCCCGGCCGAACAGGCGCGTACCCAACTGCGGGCCCGGCTGGACGCCCTCGGGGTCGGCTTCGGGGCCTGTCACACCGAGTACGTCGTCTCCGCCGGCCGGGTCCGGCTCATCGAGGTGAACTACCGCCTCATCGGCGACCGGATGGACCTGATCCTCGCCGAACTGCTCGGTGTGCCGTTGTTCGAACACGTCATCCGGCTGCACCTCGGTGAGTCACTGGCCGCCCTCGGCCTGCCCGACTCGGTCGACAGCTACGCCCTGGTCGAGTACGTCTGCGCGGACCGGTCCGGTCGTCTCGTCGCCGCACCGGGCCCGCTCGACACCGTGCACGGCGACGTCCGGCTGGGCTGCCGTCCGCTGCGCGAGGTGGGCCGCACCGCCGCGTACACCGGCACCAACCGCGACTACCTGGCCGTGCTGCACGGGATCGGCCCCGACGAGGGCACCGTCCGGCAGTCACTTGCCGCGCTCCGCAGCGACCTCACGTGGACCATCGTCGAGTGAGCGACGACTGCGAGCGGGAGGTCTTCACCCGGGTGCTCGACGCCCTGCTGCGCGAGGACCACCTCGGTCTGCTCAGCGGCGGCCGAGCCGACGGGCCGCACTGGTGGCAGGCGCCGCACCCCGCTGGTCTGCTGCGCATCCCGGTCCGGGCGGACGGGTTCCAGCAGACCCTGCGCAGCGCGGCGCCGATGGTGCTGTTGGTGACGGCCGTCGGCGAACCGCAGCGCACGGAGACCGTGGACGGGCTGTTGACGCTGCTCGCCCCGCCTGACGACGCCGAGGCCGAGGCGGGCTGGCGCGACTTCGGCGTCGAGTGCCGCGCCGACCTGCGGGCCCGGCGGCTCGCCGCGACGACCCGGTCCCGGGTGCTCACCGAGGTGGCCGCCGAACGCGCGCACACAGCCGGCGGTCTACCGGCGGCGCTCCTGGACGACGTGCTCGCCGCCCACCACGGCCACCCCGTCTACCCCACCGACAGGTGCCGGCACGGTCTGCGCGACGACGACCTGCTCCGGTACGCCCCGGAGCACGCACCCCGTTTCGCGCTGCGCTGGTACGCCGCACGGAGCGAGGACGTCCGGCTCACCGGCGACCTTCCGTCGTGGTGGCCCCGCGCGCCGCGACCCGGTCACCTGCTGCTGCCCGCGCATCCGGTCACGGTGGCCCGCGACGCGCTCCCGGTGGTCGACCTGCCGGTGACCCCGGTGCGGCCCACCCTCTCCATGCGGACGGTGGCGCTCGACCACGACCCGTACCTGCATCTCAAACTGCCGCTGCCGACCGCGAGCCTCGGCGCGCGCAACCGCCGGACGCTGCAACCGGGTTCGCTCGCCGACGGTGCGGCGGTCGCCGCACTGCTCGACCGGATCGCCACCGCCGAGCCCGGCTTCGCCGGTCGGATCCGGCACGCCGACGAGAGCACCTGGGCGCACGTCGACGGTGACGAGCGACGCGGCTTCCTGCTGCGCCGATTTCCGCGCGACCTCGCCGACGTTCAGGTGGTGCCGGTCGCGGCCCTCGCCGCAGCCGACCCGGTGGCGGGCACGGTCCTCGAACGGGTCAGCCCGCAGCGGCCCGTCGCGCTGCTGGAGTCCTATCTGGACCTGCTGCTCGACTGGCACGTCTTCCTCTGGCTCCGCCACGGCATCGCCCTGGAGGCGCACCCGCAGAACATCCACCTGCTGGTGCGCCCGGACGGCACGGTCGGGCTGCTCTACAAGGACAACGACGGTGCCCGGCTCGACGCGCGGCACGGCGGTCCCAACGGGCTCACCCTGCACGACAAGCGGATGTGGGCGGCTGACCCGCAGGAGTTGGCCGACGTGTTCATCACCATCACCCTGCACCTGGCCGCGGCCGCGCCCCTGATGACCCTGGCCGCCCGAGGGTTGCCGGTACCGTCGCCGGCCGAAGCGCTGGTGCCCCGGCTCGCCGCCGCCCGCGACAGGTGGGGTGACGGACCTGCGGTGCGGACCTTCACCGAGCGGGTCCTGCACGCCGCCCAGTTGCCGGTCAAGGCGATGCTCACCGCCGGCACGCTGCTGCCCAAGCAGCGGTTGGGCTGCACCGACATCAACAAGTACTACCTGCGTACCGGCCCGAACTACCTCCGGGAGACACGATGACGAGCGCGCAGTTGCGCTCCCGGCCGGGCACCGACACCGGTCAGTCCGCCGACCTGGCCGCCGCGCACGTCGTCTTCGGCTGCCTGCTCCGCGAGCTGGCACCGCCGGACGGCGCCCCGACCGTGGTCGACGGCGCCGTCCGGCTGCTGCTGCGACACCTCGACGTCACCGTGCGCTGCGAGGTCGCGCGGGTCTCGCCGCTGGGCGCGCACCGCTACACCGGGCCGGTGCAACGGAGGGCCGCCGACGGACGGTGGGAGGACCTGGACGCCGACGGGTTGGCCGCGCTTGTCGCCGCGGAACTGACCAGGCGCACCGGCCTGGCCAACGACGAGTTCGTCGATCAGGTCCGGGCCAGCCGGGACACCGTGGCCCGGCTGCTCGCCGACCGGCCGGCGGCGGACCCCACACCCACCGGCGAGCCGGCAATCGACGCGTACGTCGACTCCGAGCAGTCGCTGGTCCTCGGCCACCCGCATCACCCCACCCCGAAGTGGCGCAGCGGCGACCTGGACGACTGGCGGGCGTACGCGCCGGAACTGCGCACGGCGTTTCGGCTGCACTGGCTCGCCGTACCTGACGACCTGATCGCCGACGCCGGACCGTTCGATCCGCTCGTGGCCGCCCTCGACCCACCACGGCCGCCGCGTGGGCACCGTGTCCTGCCGGTGCATCCCTGGCAACTGTCGCTGATCCCGCCCACCCACCCACGGCTGCGCGACCTGGGGGCGGCCGGTGTGCCGGTACGACCGACGGCGAGCGTCCGTACCCTCTACGCCCCCGCCGCCGACGTGTTCGTCAAGACCAGCCTGCACGTGCGGATCACCAACTGCCTGCGCAAGAACGCCCGCTACGAACTCACCGGCGCGGTGGCGCTCACCGACCTGCTGGCCCGGGTGCCGCTGCCGGACGGGGTGCGGCTGCTCGCCGAGCCCGCCTACCGCACCGTCGACCTTCCCGGCCCGGACGAGGCGTACGGGACGATCCTGCGCGACGGTCTGCGCCCGCACCTGCGCCCGGGCGACACCCCGGTGCTGGCGGCGGCGTTGGCCGCGACGCCGCTGGTGACACCGGATCCGGTGGCCTGGTGGCGGGCGTACGTCGGGTTGCTGGTGCCAACGGTGCTGCGTAGTTGGCTCAGCCACGGCGTCGTGCACGAGGCGCACCTGCAGAACGTCGTCGTGGTGCTCGACCGGGACCGCCGCCCGGTCCGCATGCTGCTGCGCGACCTGGAGGGGGTGAAGCTGGACGCCGCTCGTTGGAGCGCCTGGCCGGACGGCGTTCCGGCGCAGGTCCGCTACGGGCCCCGGGCCGCCCACCGCCGGATCGTCTACTGCCTGTTCGTCAACCACCTCGGTGGGATCAGCGGGGCCCTCGCCGACGCGCGGCCGGGGATCGAACGGCGGCTGTGGCAGGAACTGCGTGCCGTCGTCGAGGCGGTGGCCGCCGACCTCGGTGACCCCGTCGAACTGCGCGCGCTGCTGTCCGGCGAGCCGCTGCTGGCCAAGGCGAACCTGCTGGTCCGGTGGCGGCGCGACGCCGACCGGGCCGCACCGTTCGTGCCGGTGCCCAATCCGATGGGTGGGCCACGATGACCCGACCGGTCTACGTCTACGACCTCGACGCGCTTGCCGGGCAGGCCCGCGCCATCCGGGCGGCGCTGCCCCGGCCGGTCGAGCTGCTCTACGCGGTCAAGGCCAACCCGGACCCCGGTGTGCTGCGAACCCTCGCCCCGATCGTGGACGGGTTCGAGGCCGCCAGTCGTGGCGAGCTGCGGAGGCTGGCCGAGGTGCTGCCGGGCCGGGCGCCGGCCGCGTACGCCGGGCCGGGCAAGACCGACGCGGACCTCGCCGCCGCCCTCGCCGCCGACGTGCACCGCATCCACGTCGAGTCGCCGGGCGAGCTGACGCGCCTCGGCGCGCTGGCCACCGCCGCCGGCCGGTCGGCCCAGGTGCTGCTGCGGGTGAACCTGCCTGTCGACGCTCCGGGCGCCAGTCTGGTCATGGGCGGTGGGCCCAGCCCGTTCGGCATGGACCCGGCCGACGCGGTCGACTGTGCCCGCCGCCCACCGGCCGGCATCGACGTACGCGGGATCCACGCCCACCTGGCCAGCGGGCTGGACGCGCCGCTCGCCGCGACGGTGGCTACCGCGGTGGTCGACTGGGCGGTGGCCGAGGTCGACGCCGCCGAGGTCGACGTGGGCGGCGGCATGACCGTCGACTACACCGACCCGGCCGCGCGGTTCGACTGGGAGGGTTACGGCCGGGCCCTGGGCGCGGTACTCGACAGGCACCCGGGCGTGCGGTTGCGCATCGAGCCCGGCCGGTCGGTCACCGCCCACTGCGGGGCGTACCTCACCGAGGTCGTCGACGTGAAGCGCTCCTACGGCGAGTGGTTCGTGGTGGTGGCCGGCGGGACGCACCACCTGCGGACACCCGCGGCGAAGGGGCACGCGCAGCCCTTCACCGTGCACCCGCGCCACGGTGCCGCCGGTCCCCGTACCGACGGTGGGCCGGTCACCGTGGTCGGGCAACTCTGCACACCGAAGGACGTGCTGTCCTTCTCGGCCACCGCCGGGCCGATCGCGGTGGGTGACGTGCTGGCCTTCACCATGGCCGGGGCGTACGCCTGGAACATCAGCCACCGTGACTTCCTGCTGCACGAGCCGCCGCTCTTCCGAGCCGGTGACCTGCGGGAAGTAGCCGCCGAGTGGGCGGCGCGGCCACTCGGGACGTGAGCCTGGTCGGCTCGATCGGCTCGGTGTGTTATCGATAACATGCTATCTTTCACCCCGGGAGTGAAGGGCACGCTCCCGGTCACCCGAGCCAGCCGGTGCAGACGCGCCGAGAGGCCAGCTATCCCGCCGCTCATCCGGTCGGTGACCAGTCCGGGCCCCCGTCGATGCCTGGCGACCGCGGTTGGTCGCTCAACGGCAAGGAGCCCAAGCAATGCTGAGACGTAGGTTCTTCCTCCCATCAATCGCGGCCGCCGCACTCCTGCTCGCGGCCACCACCGGCGGCGTGTTGAGCGGCGGTTTCGGTGCGACGGCGGTGGCCGCCACGAACGGCACCCTCGCGGCGACCGCCGGCTGCGGCAAGGCCCCCACCCTCGCCAACGGGACGCGGACGATTCAGAGCAGCGGACAGAGTCGTACATACAATCTGCGGATCCCGGACGGGTACGACCGCAACCGTCCCTACCGCCTGATCTTCGGCTTCCACTGGTTGAACGGCTCGGCCAACAACGTCACCTCGGCCGGCTACTACGGGCTCCAGCCGTTGTCGAACAACAGCGCGATCTTCGTCGCCCCGCAGGGCCTCAATGCCGGCTGGGCCAACACCAACGGTCGGGACCTGACCCTCTTCGACGACATCCGTCAGCAGATCGAGAACGACCTCTGCGTGGACACCACACAGCGCTTCGCCCTGGGCTGGAGCTACGGCGGAGCGATGAGTTACGCGGTGGCCTGTGCCCGGCCCGCGATCATCCGCGCGGTCACCGTCATCTCCGGTGCCAACCTCAGCGGATGCAACGGAGGCACGCAGCCGGTCGCCTACTTCGGCATCCACGGCATCTACGACAGCGTGCTGAACATCTCCCAGGGTCGGCAGTTGCGCGACACGTTCGTACGTAACAACGGCTGTACGGCGCAGAGCCCGCGCGAGCCGAGCCGGGGCAGCCTCACCCACGTCACCACCGCGTACTCGGGTTGCCGCGCCGGCTACCCGGTGCAGTGGGCGGCATTCGACGGGGACCACACCCCCAGCCCGGTCGACGGGTCGGGCAGCCCCAACGACTCGCGGACCTGGACCTCGGGCGAGATCTGGAGGTTCTTCAGCCAGTTCGCCTCGACCACGCCGCCGACGAGTCCGCCGCCGACGAGTCCGCCGCCCACTGACCCGCCGCCGACCGACCCGCCTCCGACCACCCCGCCGCCCACCGGCGAGCCGGGCACCTGCACCGCCACCTACCGGACGCTGAACACCTGGCCCGGCGGCTTCCAGTCTGAGGTGACGGTGGCCAACAACTCCAGCACGCCACTGAACGGCTGGGCCGTGGGTCTGACCCTGGCCAGTGGTCAGGCCATCAGCAGCCTGTGGAGCGGCACCAGCACCGGCACCAGCGGAAGCGTCACCGTGAGGAACGCCCCGTACAACGGCGCGGTCGGTCCGAACGCCTCGACCACCTTCGGCTTCACCGCCACCGGCAACGGCGCCACCGCACCGAGCAACGTCACCTGCACCAGCCCCTGACCACCTGGACAGGGAAGGGCCCGGAGCCGGCTGGCTCCGGGCCCTTCCGCTGGTGTGCGGGCGGGTCATTGGTGTAGAGAGATGGGTGATCGTCACGCCGTGTGGGGCCGTCGCGCCGTGCGGAAGAGCGAGACCATGACCGCCCACGGAGGCATCCAGCTGCGATGATCCAAGCTCTTGGACTGACCAAGTCGTACGGTCGGGTGCGGGCGGTGGACCGGGTCAGCTTCACGGCGCGGCCCGGTCGGGTCACCGGCTTCCTCGGGCTCAACGGGTCGGGGAAGACGACAACCCTCCGGATGCTGCTCGGGTTGACTCGTCCGACATCCGGGGAGGCGCACGTCAACAACCGGCGGTTCCGGGATCTGAAGCACCCGTCCCGGGAGGTCGGTGCCGTCCTCGAACAGGGAATCAGCCATCCGGGCCAGTCCGGGCGAGCGCATCTGACCTCCCAGGCGATCGTCGTGGGCGCGAGCCGGGCACGGGTCGACGCCCTGCTCGACGAGGTCGACCTCGCCCAGGTGGCCGACCAGCGCACCGGCCAGTACTCGCTTGGCATGCGTCAGCGGCTGGCCGTTGCCACCGCGCTGTTGTGTGACCCGCCGGTGCTGGTGCTGGACGAGCCGGCGAACGGGCTCGACCCCGAGGGTGTGGCGTGGATCCGCCTCCTGCTGCGTAACCACGCCAACCGCGGCGGAACGGTCCTGCTCTCCAGTCATCTGCTCGCCGAGCTGGCTCAACTCATCGACGACGTCGTGATCATCGTGAAGGGAAGGGTCACCTGCGAGGCGCCACTCGCCAGCCTGTACGGCAACGCGGCCTCCCGGTTACGCATCCGTAGCCGGGAGCCGCGGCGGCTCTGGCACGTGTTGGAGAGCGCCGGCGGGCGGGTCACCAGGAATGGCGACACCATGGAGGTGGTGGGTCTGACCGCCGAGGACGTCGGCGAGATCGCCTGCCAGGCACGGGTTCCGTTGTACGAACTGACCGTCGACCCACCGGACCTGGAGCGGATCTTCCTCGACCTGGCAGCCAGCCGATGATCTCCATCCTCCGCAGCGACCTCTACCGGACCGTGACCATCCGGTCGAGCGTGGTCTCCCTGGTCGTGCTCAGCCTGCTGGTCCTGCTCGTCGGTGCCGTGAACATCGACGCCTGGGCCCTGATGGCCGGCATGGGTGCCTTCGGGTTCGCCGCGATGGTCGTGGCACAGCACTATCAGCACCGCACAGCCGTCCTTCTCTACCTGTCGCAACCCAGGCGGATGGTGGTGCTCGGTGGGCAGCTGGCGGCGGCGACTGTCGTGGCCACCGGGTTCGTCGCGACCAGTGGCCTCGCCGTGCTGATCAGGGGTGACGCAGGGCCGTACCGGGACCTGGTGACTGTGGTGCCGATCCTGGCGATCCTGGCCGGCTCCTGCGCCTCCGTGGTGCGACGCTCGACGTGGCTCTTCCTCGGTGCTGCGGGTTGGTTCGTGTTCGTCGAGGGTCTGGTCGGCAGGTTGCAGCTCCCACTGCCGTTCACCGCACTGATCAGCGCCGGTGCCGGCGACACCCGGGGTCTGCTGACCGCCGCCGGGTGGGCCGCAGTGGCCCTGGCGGTGGCGAGCGTCAGTGTCGGTCGCGACCTGACCGGCGACTAGGCCGCCGACGGAGGCGGGGCTTCTCCCTCCAGCAGGTCGCGGAGGGCGTCGAGGGCGGCGATCTCCTCCTCGAACGTCTTGCCGACGACCGGGCCGAGGAAGCGGGACAGCCCGCTCGGCTGCCACGCCAGCCTCAGCGTGAGGCTGGTCCCGTCGTCGCCGGCCGGGGTGAGAGTGTATTCGCCCTGGGTGCGCACCACGCTGCCGGTCGCCTGGAACGCCAGACGCCGGCCCGGCTCGAACCCGGTCACCTCGTAGTCGGCCGGGATGCGGCTCCCACCGGGGCCCTTGAGCCCCTGTCGGTAGCGAGTGCCGACCCCCTCACCCGAGACGCGCGCGACGTCGAGCACGTTGGGACGCCAGCGCGCGTCGTTCTCGCCACGGGCGAGGAAGGCGAACACGACGTCGGGGGTACGTCCGATCTGTACGGTCTTCTCTGCCGAGGGCACAAGGAACCTTTCCTAGGGTCAGGGAACGATCTTCATCTGTGCCATCATCCCACTCGCGGAGTGGTCGATCATGTGGCAATGGTAGACATACCGGCCAAGGTAGGGCCCGAATGTCGCCTGGAGTCGGACCGTCTCGCCCGGACCGACCGAGATGGTGTCCTTCACCCCGGCCTCGCCCGGTGCCGGCGGTTGGCCGTTGCGGGCGAGCACCCGGAACTGGACCAGATGAGGGTGGAAGTTGTGCGGGATACCGAAGAGCGTGTCGCCGTTCGTCACCGTCCATACCTCGGTCGTGTTGCGTTTGATCTCGGTGTCGACCCGGTCGGCGTCGAACTGCTGCCCGTTGATGAGGAACTGGCCGGTCGACGGGTTGAAGTTGAGCGTGAAGGCGCGCTCCTTCGTGGCCGCCGGCAAGGTGGGGATGGTGCTCAGCCGGTCGGGCACCCGGCTGGTGTCGGCGACGGCCCGGTTGACGTCGAAGCGCAGCACCGGCCCGGCCACGGCATCGTCGAGGAAGACCTGGCTGCCGACCGGGAACGCGGCGAAGTCGACGACGATCTCGATCCGCTCGCCGGGCGTCAGGCTCCATGAGCGGATCGGCGTCGGGCCGGCGAGCAGGCCGCCGTCGCTCGCGATCTGGGTGACCTCGGCGTCGTTGCCGAGCCGCAGGGTGAAGGTGCGGAGGTTTGACGCGTTGACGAGCCGCAGCCGGTACTTACGGGCGGCGACCTGGAAGTAGGGCTGCGGTTTGCCGTTGACCAGGATCGTGTTGCGGAACTGGAAGTCGTCGTGTTCGAAGAGCAGGCTCGCGTCCTCGTTGAACCGGGCATCACGCAGCATGATGGGAACGTCGTAGCTGCCCGACGGCAGCCGGAGCTCGTTCTGGGCCGGGTCGTCGATCAGGAAGAAGCCGGCGAGCCCGCGGAAGACGTGCTCGGCCTCCATGTGGTGGGCATGGTCGTGGTACCAGAGCGTGGCGGCCCGCTGCTTGTTGGGGTAGCTGTAGAGCCGGCTCTTGCCGGGGTCGAGCACGTCGGTCGGGAAGCCGTCGCTGCTCGACGGTGTGTTGCCGCCGTGCACGTGCACCGCGGTTGGCATGTCGAGGTGGTTGCTGTGGGCGATGACTGCCAGACGGCCCGTCTTGACCCGGAACGTCGGGCCGGGAAAGTGCCCGTCGTAGGTCAACACCTCGGTACGCGTTCCGGGCAAAATCTCCACTTGAGCCTTACGGGTGGAAACGACGTAGAAGTCGGTGTTAGCTACCGAGGCGATTGGTTGTTGCACGGGCGGTATCGGCATCCGGACAGCGAACGGGGCGGTGACGGCCGCGACGTGTGCGGTCTTCCCGTGGCCCGCGTGGGTGCCGTGGGCCGGCGTCGCGGACGGGGTGGATCCCTGGGCCGATGCGGCCGCAGTGCCGGTGACCAGCGCCGCTGCTCCAGCAGTGGCGCCGGCCTTCATGACGTTGCGTCTGCTCACCATCTGTCGCTCCGCTCTTGACGTTCGAGGTCTCGGGTGAACTGTCACCGAGTTCGCTCAACGCATCGTCGAAGGCTGATCGCGGCCAATATGGATTTCACCTTAAGTTCTGGTGCGACTACCAAAAGCTAAGCTTCGATGCTTCCAACGACACGCCGGGAGACCGTAGACTCGTGCGAGTACTCGGCCGTGACAACTCGTAGAAGGCCGATCCGATCTGAGTGCTTTGTCGCCCACACACAGGGGGGAGGGCGACACGGCGGGCAGCCGGCGCTGGGGAGAGCCGTTCGTGCCCGCACCTGGGGAGCAATAGGGCACACACCGGGGGATCCGCGATGGTTGTTGGAAACGATGCGCTGCGGAGGACCGCTGCCGAGGTTCTCGAACGCAGGCGTCAACCGATTCTCGCCGCCTACCGTCGGCGTCTCGCCGCCGCGAGTGACGAACTCGCCGGGGCCGCTGACCTGATCGACAGCTACACGGCACTTGCTGGTGCCCTCGTCCAGGAGACGATGGGCGAGCTTGCGCGCGAAACGGTCGACCCGCTGCCGACACCGCCACCAGCGGTGTCCACCGAGGGCGGCGAGCTTCACCCACGCGAGTGCTTCCGCGCGGTCGTCGCCCTTACCGACACCGTGTTGGCCGACGCGCGGGAGCAGTTGTGTGGCCGGCCCGACCAGGGCGCGATCCTGGCGCTGGTCGCCGACGCACTCACCCGCACCACACTGACCCGGCTGCTCGACGCGAGTTCGCGCTATGCCGCCGGCCTGATGAACGAGGTCCATCGGGCGCAGATCGCCGAGCGCTCGCTGATCGCACGCGAGCTGCACGACCGGCTGGGCCACAGCCTGAGCGCGGCCTACCGCAACCTGGAGGCCCACGAGCTCGCCCAGGAACGACGCCGCGACGACGTCGACCGCCGGGTGGTCATCGCCCGCGAGTCACTTCACGACGCGGTCGGCTATCTGCGCGTGCTCATCGCGGATCTTCGGCTGTCCCAGCCGCTGGGGTCACTCGACGAGGCGCTTGCCAACTTCCTGTCGACTGTCGAGACGGGCGACACGCGTCTGCACACCGAGATCAACGGGGACGAGTCGTGGGTGCCACCCGAGGTGCTCGACGAGGTCTTCCTGGTCGTCCGCGAGGCGCTGCGCAACGCGGTCGCGCACGCAGGTGCTCGGGTGATCCACGCGGTCGTCGACATCACGCCGCACGAGTTGCGGTCGACAGTCGCCGACGACGGGGTCGGCTTCGACCTCGCGGCGGCGCGCGACGGCTCCGGCCTGCAGGCGATGGCCGAGCGTGCGGCCGCCATCGGTGGTCGCCTGTCGGTGCGCGCGGCGGGCCACCAGGGCACCTCGGTCGAGCTCGTCGTGCCGCTGCTCGCCGTCGAGGCGGGGGTCGGCCGATGACCACCACGATGGTCGAGCCGACCCGCATCGTGCTCGTCGACGATCACGTCGTGGTGCGCGACGGTCTCCGGGAGATCCTCGACGCCCAGCTCGACCTCGTGGTCGTCGGCGAGGCCGGCGACAGCAGCGCCGCGATCAACGAGATACGGTTTCGCCAGCCCGACATCGTGCTGCTGGACGTGCAGATCCCCGGTGACGGGGTGACCACCACGGTTCGCCGGATCCGTGAGGTCGCGCCGGCGAGTCGGGTCATCATCCTCAGCATGTTCGACGGCCCGACGCTGCTCCGCGAGTTGTTGACCCTCGGCATCTGCGGCTACCTGCTGAAGAACTCGACGCGTCAGGAGCTGGTCGCGGCGATCCGCGGCGCCCGGGCCGATGACGCGCCGGTGATGCTTGCCGTGTCGCGGGAGAGCCTCACCCAGGTGCAGGGGCCGGTGCACAGCACGCTGTCGGACCGCGAGCGCGAGGTCCTGCAGCTGGTCGGTCAGGCGATGAGCAACGCCCAGATCGCCGGTCGACTCTGCCTGTCGGAGGCGACGGTCAAGCGCCACCTGCGCAACATCTTCGCCAAACTCGGCGCGGTGTCACGGATCGACGCGGTCAACAGGGCCATCGCCGCTTCGCTGATCGTCCTGCCCCGGATCTGCGTCGACCCCAGGTTTTACGGCGGGTAGGAGGCCACTCGAGCAATGCTATGGGTGGGTTGCCCGCAAACGGGCACTCGTGTTGGACTAATGCCGTGAATAGCACTCGCCTGTTCGTACTCGGAGCGCTCGCGCGTGGCGGCCCCATGCACGGGCACCAGATCCGCCGGGCGGCGCAGGTCGACCGTACCGAGCTGTGGAGCGACGTCAAGCCGGGGTCGCTCTACGGTGCGCTGCACCGGATGCAGGTCGAGGGCGTCATCGAGGCGCTCCGCACCGAGCAGGAGGGCAACCGACCGGCCCGCACGATCTACGCGCTCACCTCGGCCGGCGCCGCGGAGCTCATCGACCACCGCGACGAGGCGCTGCGCGACACCAAGCTTCGTCACGACCCGGTCGACCTGGCCCTGCAGAACGTGATCGACCTCGGAGAAGAAGCGCTCCGTACCATCATCGTCGCGCGCCGGAAGGATCTCGCCGCGCAGCTCGACTCGTGGCTCGCCCTCCGCGAGCTGGCGGCGCCCCACATTCGTGGTCTGGAGTGGACGACCTTCCGACACACCGAGCTGCGACTTCGCACCGAGCTCGCCTGGCACGACGAGCTGCTCGACCAGCTGCCGAAGCTGATGGCCAACCAACCGACGACGATGACCACCTCGTGACCGTGCCAGCCCTGGCCCCGACGGCATGTCCGGGGGCCAGGGCCGGCGGCTCGTCACTTCGCGGGCTCGGGCTGCGTGGTCACGTTCCAGTCCGGCTTGCTCGCCTCGGCCCAGGGCTCGTCGGGTCGGCGGGGCAGCAGGTAGACGAGAAGGAAGGTGAGGATCACGCCGACCAGGACGGCGCCGACCGTCCACTGGACCGCGCGGTTGAAGTTGGTCTCCAGCGCCGAGCTGGCCGCGTCGTCGAAGGCCGCCCCGACCGGACCCGGAGCCGAGTCCTCGCAGCCGGGTGGCGTGGCCGTCGGATCCGACGCGCGTGACTGGCGGATGAAGCAGTCGGCGAAGGTGGCCGTTGCCGTACTCGCCTGCTCCGGCGGCAGGCCCGCCGCCACGAGCGAGGCCTGCAGCTCGGGGCTCGCCTTCTCCGCTGCCGTCGCCGAGTAGGAGCCGAGCGTTCCGAAGAGGACCACACCCGCCACCGCGACGCCGATCGCCTGGCCGAGCCGCTGCGCGGTGCCGAGCACGCCGCTGGCCGCGCCCGCGTCCTGCCAGGGCACGCCGGCAAGCACGATCTCGACGCTCGGCGCGATCACCAGGCCCGAGCCGAAGCCGGCGAAGAGCAGGGCCGGCAACAGCTCCAGGCCGGAGCCCCACCAGTGGATCGTCGCGATGATGCCGACCATGCCCACGATCACGATGCCCGCGCCGAGCATCAGCACGCCGCGACCGAGCGCACGGGCGATGTTGTCGGAGATGGCCGCGCCGACGAGGGTGCCGAACGAGAACGGCAGCAGAATCAACCCCGTGGTCAGGGCGGACTTCTCCAGGCCGATCTGCAGGTGGAGCGAGAGCGCGAAGAGCAGCCCGATGAAGCCGGCGAAGTAGCAGAGGCTGATGCCGACGCCGGCCGAGAAGGAGCGGTGGGCGAACAGGCGCATGCTCACCAGCGGGACCTGGGCACGTCGGGCGCGGCGCAGCTCCCACACCGCGAAGGCGGCGAGCGCGGGCAGCGCCGCGGCCATCGAGACGAAGGTCCAGGCCGGCCAACCCAGGCGCTGGCCCTCGACCAGGGGGATGGCCAGCAGCAGGACGGCGGCCGAGACCAGCAGCATGCCGACCACGTCGAGCCCGCCGCGGCGCCCGCGCGACTCGGGCACCAGGATCAGCGCGGCGATGAACGTGGCCAGGCCGATCGGCACGTTGAGCAGGAACACCGGCCGCCAGTCCCAGCCGCCGAGGTCCCAGGCGATCAGCAGGCCGCCGAGGAGCGGGCCGCTGGCGGTCGCGATGCCGCCGATCGCGCCGTAGATCCCGTAGGCCTTGCCGGTCTCCTTCGCCGGGAACGTGGTCTGGATCAGCGCCAGCACCGGCGGGTTGAGGATGCCGGCCATCATGCCCTGCACCACCTGGAAGGCGATCAGCTGGTTGGGCGTGGCCGCGAGCGCCGACGCCGCCGATGCGAGCGTGAACCCCGCGACGCCGATGAGGAACAGCTTGCGGTGGCCGAAGCGGTCACCGATGCGACCGGCGGGGATGAGCAGCAGGCCGTAGCCGAGCGCGTAGCCGGCGATGACCCACTCCATGGCCGTGTAGGTCGACTGGAGGTCGCGCTGGATCGGCGCCACCGCCACATTGACGATCGTCGTGGCCAGCAGGATCATGAACGCCCCGGCCAGAACGACCGCCAGGATCAGCCATCGGCGTGGGTTGGGTGGCGCTGCGCTGCGGTCGTCGGTCCAGCTCTCCGTCATCGTGTTCCTCCTGAAGTCGGACGGGGGTCGACAGCGGACCCACCCTTCGACTACACGCTGTCGCGTACGAATAGTCAAGTACGGCTATTTGCGTATGACCCGTACGGCACATGGTGAGGGCCCGGGTCATGATCTGACCCGGGCCCGGTGACACAGCGGCGGCTTACGACCAGCTGGACGAGGTGCCACTCCACTCCGAGGAAGCGGCGCCCCACTCGGACGTCGCCGGCCAGGCCAGCTCAAAGGGGAAGTCGTTGGCGCGCAGCTCCAGCGTGCTCTCCAGCACGGCGTCGGTCAGCCGGTCGACGTCCGCGTCGCTGTGGGCGCCGCCGGCGAAGAACATCGGCATGCCGAGCGTGTAGATGCCGCGCTTGCGCAGCAGCAGCGTGAGGATGAACGTCGCGGGGTTGAGCGCCCGCGAGTAGACCCGGTAGTCGGTGTAGGAGTCCTCCGGAAGGAACTGGAAGCACCCGATGTAGTCGCCGAAGCCGACCATGCGCAGCGGGATGCCCTCGGCCGCCCGGAACTCGGCCAGCCGCGCCTGGACCCGGTCGACCTTGGCCTTCAGGTCGGTGTAGTAGGCCGGACCCTTGTCGCGGAGCAGCTGGAGCGTGGCCAGCGACGCCGCCACCGACAGGTAGTTGCCGGTGTGACTGCCCTGCAGACCGGCCTTCTGGCCGAAGTCGGTCCACGACTGCCCGCTGGTCTGCGTGATGTCGAGGATGTCGGCCCGACCGCCGATCGCCGACAGCGGCAGCCCGAGGCCGCTGATCACCTTGCCGTAGGTGACGAGGTCGGTCGGGATGTCGAACTTCTGCGCGGCACCGCCGAGCCCGGAACGGAAGCCCGTCAGCACCTCGTCGAGGATGAACGGCACCCCGAGCCGCCGGGAGGCCACCGCCACCTCGCGGATCATCGGGATCGTCGTCTCTTCGAACGGGAACGACGACGCGGCCGGCTCGGCGAGGATGCAGGCCAGTTCACCCGCGTGGCGCTCGATCAGCTCGACGGCGAGCGCCGTGTCGTTCGGCAGGATCAGCAGGTCCCGCGGTTCGGCCGGGGCGACGCCGGCGAACGCCGAGACCAGCGGGATGCCGTCCTTGCCGATCTCCGGGAACGGCACCGCCGGGTGCCCGTGGTACCACGGCGCGGTGTTGTGGACGGCCAGGTCGTGTGACCCGTGCAGGGTGCCCTCGAACTTGGCGACCATCCGCCGCCCGGTGAACGCACGGCAGAGCCGGATCGCCGACTGGGTGGCGCCGGTGCCCGAGTGTTGGAAGGCGAACTTCTCGTTGTGCGGGAGGATCTCCCGAAGCAGGGTCGCCAGCTCCAGCTCAAGCGCGCTGGTGTAGCCGTTGCCGGTGCCCTTGCCGAGGTGTTCGCGGACGAAGTCGACGACCGGGGCCGGGTTGTGACCGTGCAGCGCCTGCGCGCCGTACCCCATGTGGCAGTCGAGGTAGCTGTTGCCGTCGATGTCGGTCAACGTCGAACCGCTCGCGGTGGCCGCGATGATCGGAAACGGCGGCGCCTGGAACGGCCAGAACACGTGCGCGGCGGCGTCGACCGCCCTCAGTTGCTCGACGTGCGCGGCCGAGGCACCCTGGCGCGCGCCGATCTCGCCGAACAGCTCGTAGACCCACTTCTGCTGCATGAGGTCCTGAATGACCTCGATCGCTCCGCGCTCCTGGTGGCTGGCGCCCATCGTGTCCCCTTCGCATGGCGGCCGTGACAGGCGCAGCCTGCGCGGGCCCACTCGAACCTGACTGGAGAACGGGTCGATCGACGCCGCTTCGAGCCGGTCTCGAGCGTCGTCGTCGAGGCTCGCCGCCATGACGGATAATCGGGTCAATCTCTACTCGCTGACCGACACGATCACGCCGTGGGCAGTGCGGGCCGCGGCGACGCTCGGCCTCGCCGACCTGATCGCCGAGGGCACCACCACGCTCGACGAGCTCGCCGCGGCGACGAAGGCCAACCCCGACGCGCTGCACCGGCTGCTGCGCTACCTCTCGGTCCGTGGCGTCTTCAAGGAGACCGAGCCACGGGTGTACGCCCTGACCGAGGCGGCCGAGTTCCTCAAGACCGACCACCCCGCCGCCCAGCGCCCCTGGCTCGACGTCGACTCGATGGCCGGCCGGATCGAGGGCACGTTCAGCTCGCTTACCCACTCGATCCGTACCGGCGACGCGGCGTACCCCGTGCGTTACGGCATCGAGTTCTGGGACGACCTGGCCACCAACCCCGACCGGGCCACGTCGTTCGGCGCGCTGATGGCCACCCACGCGAGCTACTTCGACCAGGTCGTCCAGGGGTACGACTGGAGCACTGTCAACCACGTCATCGACGTCGGCGGCGGCACCGGCGCCCTGCTCACCGAGATCCTCAAGGCCCAGCCGCACCTGCGCGGCACCGTGGTCGACCTGCCCGGCGTCGTCGAGCAGGGCCGGGCCCGGTTCGAGGCGGCCGGCATCGCCGACCGTGCCGAGGTCGTCAGCGGGAGCATCTTCGACCCGCTCCCGGCCGGCGCGGATGTCTACATCCTGTCGAACGTCCTGCACGACTGGAACGACAGCGCCGCCGAGAAGATCCTCCAGCGGGCCGCCGACGCGATCGGCACGACCGGCAAGGTGCTGATCGTGCAGATCCTGGTGAAGGACGAGAACGACAACTTCCCCGACGACCCGGCCCGACTCATGTTCATCACCCAGATGGACCTGCGTCTCCTCTCGCTGATGGCCGGCAAGGCGCGGACCTGGCGGGAGTACGCCGAGCTTGGCGAGAAGGCCGGGCTCCAGGTGGACGGCAGCACGGTGATCCCGACCGGGCAGACCCTCCTCTCTCTCCGTCGCGGCTGAAGGGACGGGCCCCTTGCTGACGGACCTGGGTTAGGAAGGGGCCCTCGCTAACGGACCGTGCGCGCGTCGTACCGTTGCGGGCATGAGCCCGGCCCTCCGACGAACCGCGATCGATGTCCTCATCGCCATCGGCGTCGCGGCCGTCGTGGCGGTGGCGATCCGAGTCGCCGACGAGCCCGGCGCCCGGCCGCCGGACGCGCGCGCCTACGCGATCGGCGCGGTGATCGGGCTCCTGCTGGTCTTCCGGCGCCGCTGGCCGCTGCTGGTGCTCGTCGGCTCGGTCACCGCGCTGATGATCTACTACGCGCTCGAGTACCCGGGCATCCCGCCCGCCCTTCCGCTGGCCGCCGCCCTCTTCTCCGTCGCGGCCGCCGGTCGGTTCACCTGGGCGCTCGTCGTCGCCGGGTTCTTCGTCGTCCTTGAGCTGATCATGCGGTACACGCTGCTCGGCGAGGGCTTCTTCCCCTCCCTCTCGGCCACCCTCGAAGAGGGCTCGTTGCTCGCGGCCGTGGTGCTGCTCGCCGAGACGATCCGCACCCGCCGGATCCGGCTGGCCGAGGCACAGCAGCGCCTCGCCGTGATGCGCCAGGAGCGCCAACACGAGGTCGCCCAGGAGCGGCTCCGCATCGCCCGCGAGGTCCACGACGTGCTCGGCCACACGATCGCCGCGATCAGTGTGCAGGCGAGTCTCGCCGACGACATCTTCGACAGCAAGCCGGCCGAGGCACGGGCCGCGTTGCGCAGCATCCGGGGCGCGGCACGCGACGCGATGCACGAGGTCCGCGCGGCGATCGGCATGCTCCGCGACGCCGGCGAGGTGCCCGACCTGGCCCGCGTCTTCGCGGTCGCCGAGCAGGCCGGCGTGAAGGTGCGCTCGGGGGTCGCCGGAACGCCGCGCCCGATCCCGCCGGAGGTGGCGCTCTCGGTCTACCGGATCGTGCAGGAGTCGATCACCAACACGGTCAAGCACGCCGGAGCGACGACTGTCGATGTCACCATCACGTACGCGGGGGACGCCGTCACCGTCGAGATCGTCGACGACGGGGTCGGGGTCGGGACGGGCCAGCGGGGGCACGGGGTGGCCGGCATGCGGGAACGGGCCACCGGCGCCGGCGGGTCGCTCGAAGCCGGGCCCCGGTCAGAGGGCGAGGGCTTCCGGGTGGCCGCGCGGCTGCCGGTCGAGGTGGAGGAGACAGCGTGACGATCCGGATGGTGCTTGCGGACGACCAGACACTCGTACGGGCCGGCTTCCGGGGCCTGCTCGACCACAGTGACGACCTGGAGGTGGTCGGTGAGGCGTCAAACGGTGCCCAGGCTGTCGAGATGGTCGCCGCGACCCGGCCCGACATCGTGCTGATGGACGTGCGCATGCCCGTGCTCGACGGAGTGCGGGCCACGGCCGCGATCGTCGAGCGGTTCCCGGCGGTGCGGGTCATCGTCCTGACCACCTTCGAGCTGGACGAGTACGTCTTCGAGGCGCTGCGCGCCGGCGCGAGCGGGTTCCTGCTCAAGGACATCGAGCCCGACGAGCTGCGCCAGGCGGTGCGGGTGGTGGCCGGCGGGGACATGCTGATCTCGCCCCGGGTGACCAGTCGGCTGGTCAGCGCGTTCGTCAGCAAGGTCGCGCCGGCGCCTGTCGACGGCGGCCGGCTGGCGGTGCTCACCGACCGCGAGCGCGAGGTGATGAGCCTGGTGGCCAACGGGCTGACGAACGAGGAGATCGGACGGCGGCTGTCGATGAGCCCCGCCACGGCTCGCACCCACGTCCACCGGGCGATGGTCAAGCTCCGCGTCCGCGACCGCGCGCAGCTCGTCGTGCTCGCCTACCAGACCGGGCTCGTCGCGCCCGGCGGCTAGCTACGGCCCCTGTTTCGCCGGGGGTTCCGGCTACGGCGAACGCCGTACCTCCCGGCCGTTGAGCAACGGATGCCGTGGGGTGGGAATCCTTCGTATGTTGGCGTCATGTTTGAGGTCGGAGAGAACGCCGATGGGATCCTGGCCGGGGTCCTGTTCCTGATCTGGCTGCCCGCAGCGATCCTCGCCACGCGGCTGGCCTGGCGGCCGACGCCCGTCGCGCTGCGCAAGAGCGCCCGCCGGCTGCTTCGTCTGCTCGTCGCCGCTCTTGTGGTGCTTGTGGTCAAGTGTGTCGCGATCGGGCTGATGCTCGCCGTCGACTGGATCTTCGCCGACAACCGGGTGATCGTCCAGATGCCCCTCCTGCTGCTGCCGATGCTTGCGGTCGCCGTGTGGACCGTGCCGGGCCTGCGCGCCCTGGCCAACCGCGACGACGACGCACCCGTCGACGCCGAGACGCGCGCCGCCGCCGCCCAGCCCAGGTTCGTCGTCCCGGTCCAGGTGACGGCCGTGGCGACGGTCGTCGGGGTCTACTTCGCGTACGTGTCCCGGCCGGTCCCGTCGTATCTCGACGACATCGCGACCCACGCCGCGCCGATCCTGCTGGCGGTGGTGGTGTTCTGGTTCTGGCAGGGGCGTCGCCTGCGGGCGGTCACCGCGACCGACTTCGCCCGCCGGGGCCGCCGGGCCGGTGCCCTGCGCGCCGTCGCGCAGACCGCGGTCGTGGTGCTCGTCGTCGCCGCCGGCATCACCTACGTGGCGCAGAGCAGCAGGCTGCCCGACCGGATGAGCATGATGTCCCACGACAACGTCGACTACGGCGGCGGCCCGTCGTTCGGGCACGGCGGCAACCACGGCGGCGGGGTCTCCGTCGACGACCTGCGTGGGCCGACGACCGGCACGCCCGACAAGACGTTCACCCTGACCGCGAAGACCGCCACGGTACGGCTGTCGTCGGGCGCCGAGATCGACGCCCTGACGTACAACGGTCAGTCGCCCGGCCCGGAGCTGCGGGTGCGCGAGGGCGATCTCGTCGAGGTGACGCTGCGCAACGAGATCCCCGACGAGAACGTGACGCTGCACTGGCACGGTCTCGACGTGCCCAACCGTGAGGACGGGGTGGCCGGCGCGACCCAGAACGCGGTGGAGATGGGCGGGAGCTTCACCTACCGATTCGTCGCCGAGCAGGTCGGCACCTTCTGGTACCACACCCACCAGAACCCGCTGGAGGCGATCCGGCGGGGCCTCTTCGGCGCGCTGATCGTCGAGCCACGCGACGGCCCACCACCGGGTGAGCGCGACGTCGTCGTGATGGCACACGAGTGGCGTACGCCTGACGACAACCTCGTCTCGTTCGGCACCAGTGACACGCTGCAACGCCAGGAGATCGCCCCGGGCACTCCGGTGCGGCTGCGCCTGATCAACACCGACAACAACCCGGCCGGCGACAGCCGCCCCCGGTCGTTGACCGTCAACGGCACGCCGGTGCAGGTCGCGGCGATCGACGGGGTCGACGTCAACGGCCCGACCCCGCTGACCAACCCACGGTTCGGGTTGGCGACAGGTGGACGGCACGACGTGACCTTCACGATGCCCGCGAACCCGGTCCGCGTGACCGACCTCGCCAACCGCGACGGCGGGCTGGTGCTGGCGCCGCCGGGTGACACCTCGACGCCGAAGGTCGTCGACGACGGCGACCAGTTCGACCCGCTCTCGTACGGCTCGGGCGGCTCCCGACCCTTCGACGCGCGCTCGTCGTACGACCGCTCGTTCACCCAACTCCTCGACGACCGGTTGTCCTTCTACAACGGTGGCCTGCACCTGGTGCCGATCATCAACGGGCACAGCTTCCCCGAGACGCCGACCCTGATGGTCCGGACAGGCGACGTGGTCAAGGTGCGGATCGTCAACCGCAGTCACCAGAACCACCCGATGCACCTGCACGGGCATCACGCCCTTGTGTTGTCCCGCAACGGAGTCGCCGCGACCGGTTCGCCGTGGTGGATCGACAGCCTCGACGTGATCCCCGGTGAGATCTACGAGATCGGCTTCAAGGCGGACAATCCGGGGCTCTGGATGGACCACTGCCACAACCTCGACCACGCGGCCAACGGCATGGTGATGCACCTGGCCTACGAGGGCGTGACGTCGCCGTACGAGCTGGGGCGGGGCACTCCCAACCAGCCGGAGTAGGCGGCCCTGTCGAGTCTTCCTCCACCGGGCCTCGAGGCACCGGCGGCAGCGTCGTTCGCATCCGAACCCCTCTTGCTGAGGAGAACCCATGCAAGACGCGATGCGACGAACGCTGTCGCTGGCCGTGCCGCTGGTACTTGTGGTGGCCGGCCTCGCCGCGCCCGCCACCGCGGCCACCTCGACCACTGGGCGACTGACCGTCGTCGCCCGCAACCTCGACAACCCTCGCGGTGTCGCCATCGACCGCGCCGGCACCGTCTTCGTCGCCGAGGCCGGGCTCGGAGGTGAGGACGTCTGCATCCCCGGCACGTTCGGCACGAACCTCTGCTACGGCTCGACCGGGGCGATCACGGCGGTCCGTCACGGCTGGCAGAAGCGGGTGGTGACGGGCCTGCCGTCGCTGCGTAGCACCGGTGGCGGCTTCTCGGTGTACGGCGCACACGACCTTGCCTTCGATCGGCAGGGCAAGATCCTTGTGGCGATGGGCTACAGCACCGACCCGGTCTCGCGCGACCTGCTCGGTGCGGCCGGGGCCACGATGGGAACGATCCTCCGGGTGGAGGGGAAGCGCCGGTGGTCGGTGGTCGGTGACCTCTCGGCCTTCGAGGGGCAGAACAACCCCGACGGTGTCATCCCGGAGAGCCAGCCCTACGCCGTCGTCGCCGACGGGCGGGACGTCTACGCGCTCGACGCGGCCGCCAACGACGTGCTCCGCATCGACCGTCGCGGCGTGGTCACGGCGGAACACGTCTGGCCGCAGGAGCAGGTTCCGGCACCGCCGGAGTGGGGCCTGCCGCCCGGCTCGACAACGCCGATCCAGTTCGTGCCGGTCACCATCACCCGCGGGCCCGATGGCGCTCTCTACATCGGCCAGCTGACCGGGCACCCCTTCCCCAGGGGCGGCGCCCGGGTGTGGCGGCTGGTGCCGGGGCAGGAGCCGACCATCTACGCGACCGGCTTCACCAACATCATCGACCTCGCGTTCGACAAGCGGGGCCGGTTGGTCGTGTTGGAGATCGCGAAGAACGGGCTCAACTCCGGGGACTCGACCGGGGCGTTGATCCGGGTGGAGCGTGACGGCAGCCTCCGGGAGCTGGCGAGCACCGGCCTCGACAACCCGATGTCGTTCGCCATCGCCCGCGACGGAAGCTTCTACATCGCCAACAAGGGCCTTGGCATCGGCGAGTTGGTCCGTCTGTCCACACGAGACTGACATAAACGCGCGGCGATCGTGGCGTTCTTCGTGTCAGAGGGACGCCACGATAGCTGCTGCGTCGGAGGTCCGCGATACGGTGCCAATCATGTGCACGCTGGTGGCGGGGGACGGGGTCTGGGGGTCAGGTTGACGCGGTCCGACGGCGGGTCTCCCGCCGGCGCCACCACCATCCTCATAGTCGACGACCACGCTCTCGTCCGCGAAGGGCTGCGCTGGGTGCTCGAGGTCCACGCCGACCTCGACGTGGTCGACGAGGCGGGTGACTCGGCCACCGCAGTCGCCAAGGCGGCGGCCGAGCGCCCCGACGTCGTGTTGCTCGACGTCGAGATCCCCGGCGACGACCCGGTGGTCACGGTGCGCCGCATCCGCGAGGTGTCGCCCGACAGCGCGGTCGTCATCCTCAGCATGTACGACAGCCCTGACCTGCTGCGCCGTCTGATCGCCGCCGGGGTGCGCGCCTATCTGCTCAAGAGCGTGGGTCGTGCGGAGCTGGTGGCCGCGATCCGCAAGGCGCGGGACGGCAGCGGCTCGGTCCTGCTCTCCGTCTCCGGCCAGAGCCTGGTGCAGGTGCAGAACGCGGAGTCCGCCATTCTGTCCCCCGTCGAGCTGGAGATCCTCCAACTGGCGGCCGAGGCGATGACGAATGCCCAGATCGCGCGCCGGCTCGACCTGACCGAGGCCACGGTGAAGAGTCACCTGCGTCGCATCTTCGCGAAGCTCGGCGCGGTCTCCCGCATCGACGCGGTGAACAAGGCGGTGGCAGCGTCACTGGTGACGCTGCCACACGACCGGTTGGTGCCGCGCCCTCGCCGCCCGCCGCGTTAGCGGCTGCGGACGTCGCTCAACAGGCGGCCTTGAGGTCGGCGGCGCGGTCAGTCCGCTCCCAGGTCAGGTCCGGGAGTTCGCGGCCGAAGTGGCCGTAGGCCGCCGTCTGCTGGTAGATCGGACGCAGCAGGTCCAGGTCCCGGATGATCGCCGCCGGGCGCAGGTCGAAGACCTCGCCGATCGCCTTCTCGATCCGGTCGAGCGGCACCGTCTCCGTGCCGAACGTCTCGACGAACAGGCTCACCGGGTGGGCCTTGCCGATCGCGTACGCCACCTGCGCCTCACACCGTTCCGCCAGGCCCGCGGCGACCACGTTCTTCGCCACCCAGCGCATCGCGTACGCCGCCGACCGGTCGACCTTCGACGGGTCCTTCCCCGAGAAGGCGCCACCGCCGTGGCGGGCGTACCCGCCGTAGGTGTCGACGATGATCTTCCGCCCGGTCAGGCCGGCGTCGCCCATCGGGCCACCGATCTCGAACCGCCCGGTCGGGTTGACGAGCAGCCGGTAGCCCTCGGTGTCGAGGTCGAGCGCCTCCAACTCCGGCGTGATCACGTGGTTGCGGATGTCGGGAGCGAGCAGCTCGTCGAGGGAGATGTGGGCCGCGTGCTGCGTGGAGACCACGACGGTGTCGAGCCGGACCGGGCGTAGGCCGTCGTACTCGACGGTGACCTGGGTCTTGCCGTCCGGTCGCAGGTAGGGCACCGTGCCGTCCTTGCGGACGGCGGCCAGGCGACGGGCCAGACGGTGGGCCAGCGCGATCGGCAGCGGCATCAGCTCCGGCGTCTCCGAGCAGGCGAAGCCGAACATCATGCCCTGGTCACCGGCGCCCTGCGCGTCGAGCCCACCGCCGGACGAGCCGTCGCGCAGCTCGATCGCGGTGTCGACGCCCTGCGCGATGTCCGGCGACTGGGCGCCGATCGAGATGCTGACGCCGCAGGAGGCGCCGTCGAAGCCCTTCTTCGACGAGTCGTAGCCGATGCCCAGGACCGTGTCCCGCACGATGCGGGGGATGTCGGCGTAGGCCTGCGTGGTGACCTCGCCAGCGACGTGGACCTGACCGGTGGTGATCAGGCTCTCGACGGCGACCCGGCTGTGCGGGTCCTGCGCCAGCAGCGCGTCGAGGATCCCGTCGCTGATCTGGTCGGCGATCTTGTCGGGATGACCTTCGGTGACCGACTCGGACGTGAAGAGGCGGCGCGACATGTGTGACTCCTAACCCAAGGAGGCGTGGGGGCCCGGCGAGTCTTCCCGCAACTGGTGGAGGTTGCCTTGAGGAAGCATCGAGCGATCAAAGGGGTATCCGCCGTACAACTTTCGACACACATCGATCCTCGGAAGAACCCGTGATGTCGCTACCTGCGGTCGTTCCGACACACCCCGCTCCTCCATAGCTTGAGAACGTCTCGACGAGTGCTATGGGGAATGGGGGGACCACTGTGGTCAGGTACGAGATCCTCGGGTCGCTTGAAGTCATCCATGACGGCCGGATCTGCACACCGACACCGCCGAAGGTGCGGACCGTGTTGGCGCTGCTGGTGATGCGGGCCAACCGGGTCGTCCTGGTCGACTCGATAATCCGGGAGCTGTGGGGTGACGATCCGGCGCGCAGCGCCGTCACCACGGTGCAGACCTACATCTACCACCTGCGGAAGCTCTTCGCGAAGGAGGGCATAGAGACCCCGGACCGGGTTGTGCTGGAGAGCCGCGCCCGCGGCTACCTGCTCAGGGTGGAGCCGGGCCAACTCGACGCCGAGGTGTTCGAGACCCTGCTCGACCAGGGCCGTACGCACATCGAGGCGGACCGGCCCGAGGAGGGCGCCGAGGTGTTGCGGCGGGCACTGGCCATGTGGACGGGGCCGGTGGGCGCCAACGTGACGTTCGGGCCGGCGTTGGAGGCGCACGCGATCCACCTGCAGGAGCAGTGGATCCGGGCGCTGGAGCTACGGATCCAGGCGGACATCACGCTCGGCCGCCACCGCGAGCTGATCGGCGAGCTGCGGTACCTCGTGGGCACGTACCCGCTCAACGAGTGGTTCCACCGCCAGCTCATCGTGGCGCTCAGTCGGTCGGGACGACGCGGCGAGGCGTTGCAGGCGTACCACCATCTGCGCCGGGTGCTCAGTGAGGAGTTGGGCCTGGACCCTTCGCCTGACCTCCAGCGGCTCCAGCGGGAGGTGTTGGCAGCCGGCGCACCCCTGCGCCCGGGGCTGGCCAGGGCCTCGTGACAGGCCCTCGACCGACGCTCCAGCGCCGTTCGACCGGCCGTCCCTAGCTTTCACACGGATATCGCGGCCAGGAGGTCTTCCATGACGAGCACATCCGACCGTCGGGTGGTCATCACCGGGATTGGCGTCATCGCCCCCGGCGGACTGGGCACCAAGGCGTTCTGGGAACTGTTGACCGCTGGCCGCACGGCCACCCGTACCCTGTCGTTCTTCGATGCCACACCCTTCCGGTCGCGGGTGGCCGCGGAGGCCGACTTCGACCCGGCGGCCGAGGGGCTGTCACCGCAGGAGATCCGCCGGATGGACCGGGCGGCCCAGATGGCCGTGGTCTGCACCCGGGAGGCGCTCGCCGACAGTGGCTTCGAGGTCACCGACCCGACCCGGGTCGGCGTCAGCGTCGGCACGGCGGTCGGGGCCACGATGAGCCTCGAAGAGGAGTACGTCGTGGTCAGCGACGGCGGCCGGAAGTGGCTGACCGACCACAGGTACGCCACCCCGCACCTCTACGACTATCTGGTGCCGAGCTCGTTCGCCCGGGAGGTGGCGTGGTCGGTCGGGGCGGAAGGCCCGGCGACGGTGGTCTCCACCGGCTGCACGTCGGGGCTCGACTCGGTCGGCCACGCCCGGGAGCTGATCCGCGAAGGCTCGGCCGACGTGATGATCGCCGGCGCGACCGACGCCCCGATCTCACCGATCACGGTGGCCTGCTTCGACGCGATCAAGGCGACCACCGCCCGCAACGACGACCCGACGCACGCGTCGCGGCCGTTCGACAACAGCCGCGACGGGTTCGTCCTCGGCGAGGGCTCGGCGATGTTCGTCCTCGAGGAGTTGGAGCACGCCCGCCGGCGGGGTGCGCAGATCTACGCCGAGCTGGTCGGTTTCGCCTCGCGCTCCAACGCGTTCCACATGACCGGCCTGCGGCCCGACGGGCGGGAGATGGCCGAGGCGATCCGGGTCGCGCTGGCCGACGCCCGGCTGTCCGGCGACGCCGTCGACTACATCAACGCGCACGGCTCGGGCACCAAGCAGAACGACAGGCACGAGACGGCGGCGTTCAAGCGAAGCCTCGGCGACCACGCGTACCGCACCCCGGTCAGCTCGATCAAGTCGATGATCGGTCACTCGCTCGGCGCCATCGGCTCGATCGAGATCGCGGCGTCGGCCCTGGCGATCAAGCACGGGGTGGTGCCGCCGACGGCCAACCTGCACGAACGCGACCCGGAGTGCGACCTCGACTACGTGCCGCTGACCGCCCGTGAGCAGCAGACCGACGTCGTGTTGAGCGTGGGGAGCGGGTTCGGCGGTTTCCAGAGCGCCATGCTCCTGGCGCGTGTGGCATGACCACTGTCGTCACCGGGGTCGGGGTTGCCGCGCCGAACGGGTTGGGCCGGGACGCCTTCTGGGCGGCCACCGTGGCCGGGGTGGGTGGCATCGGACCGATCAGCCGGTTCGACTCCTCGACGTACCCCGCGCAGTTGGCCGGCGAGGTTCCCGGGTACGAGGCGTCCGACCACATTCCGAGCCGGTTGATGGCGCAGACCGATCACATGACCCGGCTGGCGCTGACGGCGGCACAGTGGGCGCTCGCCGATGCTTCAGTCGACCCGTCGGCGCTGCCCGAGTTCGGCATGGGTGTCGTCACGGCGAGCGCGTCGGGCGGCTTCGAGTTCGGCCACCGTGAGTTGGAGAAGCTCTGGAGCAAGGGCTCCGAGCACGTCAGCGCCTACCAGTCGTTCGCCTGGTTCTACGCGGTCAACACCGGCCAGATCTCGATCCGCCACGGCATGCGTGGCCCCACCGGGGTGCTCGTCACCGAGCAGGCGGGCGGGCTCGACGCGGTGGCGCAGGCCCGGCGTCAGGTGCGCAAGGGCGTGCAACTCGTGATGACCGGCGGTGTCGACGCGTCGCTCTGCCCGTGGGGCTGGACGGCCCAGCTCGCCAACGGCCTGCTCAGCACGGGGCGCGATCCGGCCACGGCGTTCCTGCCGTTCGACGCCAACGCGTCGGGTTACGTGCCGGGCGAGGGCGGGGCGATGCTGGTGTTGGAGGACGAACGCGCCGCTGCCCAGCGCGGTGCCGAGGTCTACGGCGTGATCGCCGGCTACGGCGCGACATTCGACCCCCGGCCCGGCTCCGGGCGCCCTCCGGGGCTGCGTCGGGCGGCCGAGATGGCCCTGTCCGACGCCGGTCTCACGCCTGCCGACATCGACGTCGTCTTCGCCGACGGCGCGGGGGTCGCGGACCTCGACCGCGCCGAGGCCGAGGCGATCACCGCCGTCTTCGGCCCACTCGGGGTGCCGGTGACCGCGCCCAAGACGATGACCGGCCGGCTCTACTCGGGCGGGGCGGCGCTCGACCTGGTCTCCGCGCTGCTGTCGATCCGGCACGGAGTCATTCCGCCCACCACGAACATCCGCCAGCCGGCCGAGGGCCTGCGACTCGACCTGGTGCGGGACGTCGCGCGGGAGACGCCCGTGCGTGCCGCGCTCGTGCTCGCCAGAGGCTACGGCGGATTCAACGCGGCCATGGTCGTGACCGACGAAAGGAATGGACGATGACCGACGCCAGCCTCGCCGCCGTCGCGAACTTCGACGAGCAGCAGGCACTCGACCTGCGTGAACGGCAGATCGCGGTGCTGGGGAGCGCCAAACAGATCGCCAATGTGATCTACGTGGTCACCGAACTCGGCGTCGCCGACCTGCTCGTCGACGGGCCGGTGCCGGTCGCGAAACTGGCCGCGGCGACCGAGTCGCACGAGGACGCCCTGCGGCGGATCCTGCGCGCGGCCGCCGCGGTCGGCATCTTCGACGAGCAGGAGGACGGGGCGTTCGCGCTGACACCGCTCGGCGAAGGGCTGACGTCGGCCCGGATCGGCGGGCTGCGGCCCATGGTGCAGTTCAGCGGCGCCGACTTCAACCGCCTCCCGTACGCGGAGATCCTGCACAGCGTCCGCACCGGCGAGCCGGCCTTCAACAAGGTCTTCGGCATGGGCTTCTACGACTACCTCCAGGCCCACCCGGAGGCGAACCGGTTCTTCGAGGGCTTCATGGCCCACTGGAGCCGCCGGCTCGCCGACCGGTTCGCCGCGGAGTTGGCGCCCGAGCGGTTCGACCGGATCGCCGACATCGGTGGTAGCAACGGCTACTTCCTGGCCAAGATGCTCCAGCGTCACCCCGAGGGCACCGGCGTCCTCTTCGACCTGCCCGAGGTGGTGGCCGACGCCGAACCGCTGCTCAAGGAGCACGGTGTCACCGATCGGGTCGAGGTGCGCGGCGGCGACTTCTTCACCGACGAGCTGCCGACCGGCGCCGACGCGTACATCCTGAAGTCGATCGTCCACAACTGGCCGGACGACACCTGCGTCACGCTGCTGCGGAGGATCCGCGCGGCGATCGGCGACGCCGACTCCCGTCTCATCGCGATCGACCAGATCGTGCCGCCCCGCAACCAGTGGGACCACGCCAAGATCATCGACATCGACATGCTGGTGCTCTTCGGCGGCAAGGAACGCGACCTCCGCGAATGGCAGGCGCTCTTCACCGCGTCCGGTTTCGAGCTGGTCAACACCCCCGCACCGCGCGGCTGGGCCCTGCTCGAAGCGCGTCCGATCTAGGAAAGGAAGCCCGCAATGGCACACATCGGCATCGACCAGCCGGTCGTGACGATGGTCAACGTCTTCACCGTCGAGCCGGCCAACCAGCAGAAGCTCGTCGACATCCTGATCGAGGCGACCGACGCGGTGATGTCCAAGGTCGACGGGTTCGTGTCGGCGAACATCCACGCCAGTCTCGACGGGACCCGGGTCGTCAACTACGCGCAGTGGAAGAGCGAGGAGCATTTCACCGCGATGCTCCAGAGCCCCGAGGTCCACCCGCACTTCGGCGAGGTACGCGCGATCGCCACCCCGGAACGCCACCTCTACAAAGTCGTCTACACGGAGGACGCTCATGTCTGACGGAAGCACCGACGTCCTGATCGTCGGCGGCGGCCCGGTCGGCCTGTCGACCGCGCTCTTCCTGGCCCGCAAGGGGGTCCGGCCGATCCTCGTCGAACGGCGGCCCCGGCTGTCCACGATTCCCCGCGCGACGGGTCTGCACGCCCGCACGGTGGAGATCTTCCGCACGGTCGGCCTGGAGCCGGCCGTGCAGCAGGCCGGCATGAAGATCGTCGGGCCGGGAGCGGAACTCGACCTCGTCCGCGCCGGTCGCGCCACGCCGCTGGTGATGCTCGGCGCCCAGTCGCTGGCCGACCTGCACAAGTCGTTCGTCATGGAGGCGCACGACGTCGACTACGACAGGTTCACCCCGAGCTGGCCGATCTGGTGCGGGCAGGACCACTACGAGCCGCTGCTCTTCGACGCCGCCGTCGAGGCGGGCGCGGACATCCGCTTCCAGAACGAGCTGGTCGGGCTGGTTCAGGATTCCGACGGCGTGACGGCGACGGTCAACGACAACGGCACGACCCGCACCATCCGGGCGCGCTACGTCGTCGCGGCCGACGGCGTGAAGAGCCCCGTCCGCGAGATGCTGGAGATCGGCAACCGCAGCAACGGTGTGGCCGGGAACTTCGTGAGCATCATCTTCCGCGCCAAGGTCGACCTGCCCGACACCGCGCCCCGGTTCACGCTGATCTACCTGATGAACCAGCGGGCCCAGGGCCTGCTGCTCTTCATCGAGCCCGGGCGGTGGATGTTCGGGGTGAACTACTACCCCGAGCGGGGGCAGTCGCCGGCCGACTTCACCCCGGAGCGCTGCGTGGAGCTTGCCCGGATCGCGGCCGGTGACCCCGAGCTGGAGATCGAGGTCGAGTCGGCCCAACCCTGGGACGCGCGGCACATGGTCGCCGACGCGTACCAGTCGGGGCGGGTCTTCCTCGCCGGTGACGCCTGCCACGCCCACCCGCCGGCCGGCGGTTTCGGCGTGAACGCTGGCATCCAGGACGCCCACAACCTGGCGTGGAAGCTCGCCGACGTGCTTCAGGGGCACGCCGACGAGAGCCTGCTCGACTCGTACGAGGCCGAGCGTCGTCCGGTCGGTGCCGCGACCGCCGACCAGGCGTGGATGCTCTTCCGCACCCGGGGTCAGCTCGCCGACGAGGACAAGGCCGCCTACCGCGACTTCGTCATCGTGACGATGGGCTACCGGTACACCTCGAACGCGGTCGTCGGCGTACCCGCCGACACCGAGCTGCTGCCCCGCGAGCTGACCTTCACCGGCCAGCCCGGATCGCGCGCCCCGCACGGCTGGGTCGACCGCAACGGCAGCCGGGTCTCCACGATCGACGTGCTCACCGAGGGTTGGACGCTCGCCACGGCTCCCGGCGACGACGCCTGGCTCGCGGCGGCCGCGGCTGCCTCGGCGGAGACCGGGCTGCCGATCACGGCGCTGACCGCCGGCCCCGACGGCGACCTCGCCGACGACGGCTCCTGGCTCGCGAGCTGCGGAGTCGGCCCCGGCGGGGCGCTGCTGGTACGCCCCGACGGCATCGTCGCCTGGCGCAGTACCGGCCCGGTCGACGACCAGAAGCAGACCCTGGCCGCCGCCCTGGCCACCATCCTGCGGGGAGCGTGAACAGATGTCCTACCGCGCCCTCATGGTCATGCGGATGGCCCCCAGCCACGCCGACGCGGTCGCCGAGCTGTTCACCGAGCACGACAAGGGCGACATGCCCTACGTCGTCGGCATCTCGCGGCGCACGCTCTTCCGCTACCAGGACCTCTACATGCACCTGCTCGAGGCCGACACCGACGTCTTCGACAAGCTCCTCGCGGCCCGAGCCCGCACGGACTTCCAGGAGGTCAACCGGCGCCTCTCGGCCTACCTGCAGCGCTACGCGCCGGACAGCATGACCGAGCTGCAGGACTCGAAGGCCACGCCCTTCTACACCTGGAGCCCCGAGACAGGGAGCATCACGTGACGCTGACCCGCCGCGACATCAACGACATGATGCAGGCCTACAAGAAGACCAGTCTGCTGCGTACCGGGGTCGAGCTGGGCGTCTTCGACGCCCTTGCCGCGGGCCCTGCGACGGCGAGCGGGCTCGCCCCGAAGCTCGGCATCCACCCGCGAGGCGCACGCATCCTGCTCGACGCGCTGACCGCGATCCGCCTCACCGACCGGACCGGCGAGCACTTCTCGCTCACTTCGGCGGCCGCCGACCACCTGGTCAGCACCCGCCCGGACTACCTGGGCGGCATGGTCAAGGTGATGTCCAGCGACTGGGAGTGGGACGCGCTGCGCGACCTCAGCGCCGCGGTGAAGGCCGGCGGCACCGTGCTCGACGTGCACGCCGAGACCCCCGAGTACACCTACTGGGAGGACTTCGCCGCGTACGCGACGAAGGTCGCCCAGCCGACCGCCGAGGTGATGGCCGAGGCGCTCGCGCCGTGGACGAAGGAGCGCACCGCACTCGACATCCTCGACGTCGCCTGCGGTCACGGCGTCTACGGCTACACCCTCGCGCAGCACAACCCCCAGGCGGCGGTGACCTCGCTGGACTGGCCCAACGTGCTCGCCGTGACGGAGAAGCACGCCGAGCGGCTCGGCGTACGGGACCGGGCGTCGTTCCTGCCCGGTGACATGTTCACCACCGATCTCGGCGGGCCCTACGACGTCGCGCTGCTCACCAACGTCACCCACCACTTCTCCGAGGAGCGGGTGCACGAGCTGGTGAAACGGCTCGGTTCCGTGGTCAAGCCGGGTGGGCGGCTGGTCATCGTCGGCTTCACCACCGGCGACGAGTCACCGGCACTGGACCCGGCGCCGTACCTCTTCTCGGTTTTGATGCTGGTCTGGACCTTCGAGGGTGAGTCGCACTCCGTGGCCGCCTACAACCGGGCCCTCGCCGCGGCGGGCTTCGGCCCGGCCACCGTCCACCCGACGGACCTGCCCTTCCGGGTGCTCGTCGCAGAGAAGGGATGACCATGCACCGGCAACCGATCGTCAAGGTCGCCGCCACCGACGTGCCCGGCATCAACCGGATCGGCGGGGAGGTGCGGATCCTGCTCAGCCCGAAGACCGTCGACGCGACCGAGGGCTTCATGGGCACGGTCCGCCTGGAGCCGGGCGAGTTCCTGGCCGAGCAGTACAACCCGTACTCGGACAAGTTCTGCTACCTCGTGCGCGGCGAGGTCGTGATCCGGGTCGACGGCGCGGAGGTCAAGCTCGCCGCCGACGAAGCCCTCATGGTCCGGCGCGGCCAGCGGCACCGCATCGTCAACGCCGGTGGCGAGACCGCGCTGATCGTGTTCCAGATCAGTCCGCTCGCGCCCCGCCCCGAGCTGGGCCACGTCGACACCGAGGAGGTCCCGCACCCCGAGTCGCCGGTGCCGCAGGTCGGCGGTGTGCGCGACGGGTGGCAGCGACCCACTGGAGGAAAATCATGAGCCAGCTGACCCTCGACGACCTGCGTCGGATCCTGGAGACCAGTTCCGGCGTGGTCGAGCAGACCGACTGGTCCGACCCGGCGACGCTCGACGCGCCGTTCGACGACCTCGGCTACGACTCGCTCGCGCTGCTCGAGCTGGCGGCGCGGGTGCAGCAGGAGTACGAGGTGCGCATCCCCGACGACGCCGTTTCGATCATGAAGACGCCGCGGCTCGCCGTCGACTACGTCAACCAACGACTCGCGGATCGGTGACCCCATGGCCGGACACACGGACAACGCGATCGTCATCAACGCACCGTTCGACCTCGTCTGGGACCTGACGAACGACATCCCCAACTGGCCCTCCCTCTTCAGCGAGTACGCCAGCACGGAGGTGCTCTCCACGTCCGCCGACGGGGCTGTCGTCTTCCGCCTGACCATGCACCCCGACCCGGCCGGCCGGGTCTGGAGCTGGGTCTCCGAGCGGGTGCCCGACCGCGCCGACCGGGTGGTGCGGGCACGGCGGCTGGAGACCGGCGCCTTCAAGTACATGAACCTGTTCTGGGAGTACACCGAGCTTCCGGACGGCGGCGTACGGATGCGGTGGGTCCAGGACTTCGAGATGCGGCCGGGCGGGCACGCCGACGACGAGGGCATGACCGCCCACCTCAACCGGACCACACGTGAGCAGCAGGCACGCATCCGGGAGATCGTGGAGAAGGCCGCGGCCGAACGCGGGCAGTCATGACCGCCACCGTCAACACGCCAGTCGGTAAGAGCTGGCTCATCTGCCCGGGCTGCCGGGCGTTGCTCTACCAGCGTCGGGTCGATCGCAACCTGGGCGTCTGCCCGGAGTGCGACCACCACGACCAGGTCACCGCGCACCAACGGATCGAGCAGCTCTTCGACCTCGACTCCGTCGAGGAGCTGCCACCGGTGGGCGCCGTCGGCGATCCGCTCGGTTTCGTCGACACCAAGCCCTATCCGCAACGGATCGAGGCGGCCCGTCGGCGCACCGGGTTGGACGAGGCAGTCGTCTGCGTCCGGGGCACCGTCGAGGGGCAGCCGTTGGTCGCGGCGGTCATGGACTTCCGGTTCCTCGGCGGCAGTCTCGGCTCGGGCGTCGGCGAACGGATCACCCGGGCGGCCGAGGTGGCGCTCGAGACCGGTACGCCGCTGCTGATCGTCAGCGCCTCCGGTGGTGCCCGGATGCAGGAGGGCGCGCTGTCGCTCATGCAGATGGCCAAGACGAGCGCGGCGCTCGGGGCCCTCGACGAGGCCGGGGTGTTGACGATCTCGCTGGTCAGCGACCCGACCTACGGTGGCGTCGCGGCATCGTTCGCGACCCTCTGCGACGTCATCCTCGCCGAGCCCGGAGCCCGCCTCGGCTTCGCCGGGCCGCGGGTCATCCAGCAGACCCTGCGCCAGCCCCTGCCGGCCGGCTTCCAGACCGCCGAGTACCTCTTCGCCCGCGGCATGCTCGACGACCTGGTGCCCCGGTCCAACCTGCGGCCGACCATCGGCCGGCTGTTGGCCTTCGCGGGGGCCGAGCGGTCCGCGCCGGATCCCTACCGGGTACGGGTGGCCGAGCCTCCCGAGGCGGCCGACGCGTGGTCGGTCGTGGCGCTCTCCCGGGACCTCGGACGACCCTCCACGCTGGACTACATCGGTCACTTCGTGGACGGCTTCGTGGAGTTGCACGGTGACCGGCTGGCGGGTGACTGCCCTGCGATCGTCGGCGGTGTCGGCCTGATCGACGGGCGGCCCGCCGTCGTGATCGGCCACCAGAAGGGCCACACGGTCGCCGAGGTGGCGAGCCGTAACTTCGGCATGGCGACGCCGGCGGGCTATCGCAAGGCCGCCCGGCTGATGCGCCTGGCCGAGAAGCTCGCGACGCCGATCGTGACGCTCATCGACACCCCGGGGGCCTACCACGGCATCTCGGCGGAGGAGAACGGGCAGGCTCTCGCCATCGCCGACAACATCCGGCTGATGGCCGGGTTGACGGTGCCGGTCGTCGCGGTCGTGACCGGTGAGGGGGGCAGCGGGGGTGCGCTCGCCCTCGGCGTCGGCAACCGGGTGTTGATGCTCGCCAACGCGACGTACTCGGTGATCAGCCCGGAGGGCTGCGCCGCGATCCTGTGGAACGACTCCGGTCGGGCCGACGAGGCGGCCGCGCAGCTCAAGCTCCAGGCCGGCGACCTGCTCACGCTCGGCATCGTCGACGGGGTGGTCGCCGAACCGCCCGGCGGGGCGCCGGCCGATCCCGGGGCGACCGCGTCGGCCGTACACCGGGCGGTTGTCGACGCGTTGGCGGAGTTGGCCGGTCTCAACCGCGAGGAGGTGCGGGCCCACCGCCGGGCCCGCTTCCGACAGATCGGAGGTGTGACGAATGTCGGAGGGTGACGGCGACCCGCTGGATGCCGCGGTCCGTAGTCTCGCGCGGCTGATCGGATCGACGCCGGGTCCGGTCCGCCGTGCCCGGCTGCAGCACGGCGACCTGGTGGTCGAGGTGGAGTGGCCGGAGGGCACACCTGCGGTGGCGGCGGTCCCGGTGGCCCCGCCGGTGGAGGCCGACGCCGGCCTGCACTACGTGTGCGCGCCGATGGTGGCCACGCTCTACCTCGCACCGTCGCCCGGCGCCGACCCGTTCGTCAGTCCGGGCGACCGGGTCGTACCCGGCCAGCAGGTCGCGATCCTCGAAGCGATGAAGATGATGATCCCGGTCGAGGCCGACCGCGCGGGCGAGGTCGTGAAGGTGCTGGTGCCCAACGCGACGCCTGTCGAGTACGGCGAACGGTTGATCGCCCTAGCTGTGTCGGAGGACTGACAGTGTTCGAGTCGGTGCTGATCGCCAACCGGGGCGAGATCGCGGTCCGGATCGCAAGGACCTGCCGGGAGATGGGGCTGCGTACCGTGGCGGTCTACTCGACCGCCGACCGCGACTCGGCAGTGGTACGCCTCGCCGACGAAGCAGTCCAGATCGGGCCCGGTCCGAGCCGACGCAGTTACCTGAGCGCCCCGGCCATCATCGAAGCGGCTCGCCGTACGGGGGCGGACGCGATCCATCCGGGCTACGGGTTCCTCTCCGAGGACCCGGACTTCGCCGAGATCTGTGAGGCCGACGGGATCACGTTCATCGGGCCGCCGCCCGCCGTGATGGCCGCGCTGGGCGACAAGGCCCGGACACGGGGCATCATGGCGGGCCTCGGCCTGCCGGTGCTGCCCGGCACGACCGACGCCGTCGAGTCGGCGGCACACGCCCGTGCCGTCGCCGACGAGATCGGCTTTCCGCTGATCATCAAGGCGGTCGCCGGCGGCGGCGGTCGGGGCGTCCGGGTGGTCCGTGACCCGGCCGCGTTCCTGGGCGAGTTCGCCTCCGCGCGGTCCGAGGCGCAGCTGCTCTTCGGCGACAACCGGGTCTACATCGAGCGTTTTCTCGAGTCGGCCCGCCACGTCGAGGTGCAGGTGCTCACCGACCGTTACGGCAACGGCATCCACCTCGGCGAGCGCGACTGTTCGGTGCAGCGGCGGCACCAGAAACTGATCGAGGAGTCGCCCGCGCCCGGGTTGCCGCACCACATGGTCGACCGGATGACCGCCGCGGCGGTTACCGGTGCGCTCGGTGTCGGCTACGTGGGCGCGGGCACCTTCGAGTTCCTGGTCGGCGGCGGGGACGACTTCCACCTCATGGAGGTCAACTGTCGGCTCCAGGTCGAACACCCGGTCTCCGAACTGGTGACCGGCGTCGACCTGGTGCGGCAACAGATCCTCGTCGCCGCCGGCGAACGGCTGGCGCTGACCCAGGCCGAGGTGACCCCGCGCGGCACGGCGATCGAGTGTCGCCTCAACGTCGAGGATCCGACCCGCGGCTTCGTGCCGACGCCGGGTGAGCTGACCCGCTTCGACCTGCCCGCCGGCCCGTTCGTCCGCGTCGACACGCACGGGTACCCCGGCTACCGGGTGCCGGCCGACTACGACTCACTTCTCGCGAAGGTGGTCGTCTGGGCACCCGACCGCGCCCAGGCCCTGGCCCGGATGGCCCGCGCCCTGGACGAGTGCACCGTCGAGGGGCCGGGGGTGGCCACGACCCGCGACTTCCTCAGATCGACGCTCGACCATCCGCTGTTCCGCGCCGCGAAGCACGACACCTCGCTCGTCGACACCATGCTCAACGGCCTCCAGCCGGACACCACCGAAGCTCCAGGGCGCCACTAACCGAAGGGTTCACACTGCTGCCGGTTCGCGGGTTTACGGCCCGTGCGTCCACGCGGGCGCCTGCGGACGGAAGGTGGCCGACATGGCATTTGACAACGCCTCCCGAGGTGTCAGCCGACGGCGATTATTGGCCGGAGTCGGCGCGGGGGCCCTCGTGGCCGGCACCGGGGGAGTTCTGCTCGACGCGACGCCCGCGGCGGCCGCGTTCTCCAACCGGTTCGGTCGGATGTTCCCGTCGCTGCCGGCGTTCGGGTCCGCCACGACCCAGATGCGGAACGCGCTCATCGACCTGTCGCGCGTCGGCGGCCCGATGGACGCACGCGACCCGCTCAGTGTCGGCGCGGAGGCCCTCGCCGACCTGCAGCAGCACAGCATCAACAACCCCGACAACTTCTCGGTCCCACAGGGCATGACGTACTTCGGGCAGTTCGTCGACCACGACCTGGCGTTCGAGACGACGGCGCCGCTGGGCACGCCTGTCGACCCGACCACCGTGGCCAACCCCCGGACGCCGGCCCTCGACCTCGACTCGCTCTACGGCGGTGGGCCGAGCGGGAACCCGGAGCTCTACAACTCGGCCGATCCGGCCAAACTGAAGATCGAGTCCGGCGGGCGCTTCGAGGACCTGCCTCGGAACTCGAGCGGCAGGGCGATCGTCTTCGACCCCCGCAACGACGAGAACCTGCCGATCTCGCAGATCACTGCCGCGTTCATCCTCTTCCACAACCGGGTGGTCGACCTGGTGCGGGCCCAGGGCACAGCGGCGTCGCAGGTGTTCGCCGCAGCCCGAAAGATCGTCACCTGGCACTACCAGTGGATCGTGCTCAACGAGTTCCTTCCGCTGATCGCCGGCACGGGCACGGTCTTCACAGTTCTCAACGGGGGCCGTCGCTTCTACCGGCCGGAGCCGAACGCGACGTTCATCCCGGTCGAGTTCACCGCTGCGGCGTTCCGCTTCGGCCACAGCCAGCCACGACCGGCGTACCTGGTCAACCGCACCGGTGACGGCGGCGACGAGTTCTACGCCATGCTCTTCGACTCGGCGCTCAGCGGCGCCGACCCGGCCGACCTGCGCGGCGGCAAGCGGGCCGCCCGTCGCTACCTCGACTACCAGTTCTGGTTCCAGTTCTTCGACGGCCAGGTGCGTTGGAGCAAGTGGATCGACGTCCGCAACTCGACGCCGCTGTTCGGGTTCCCGCTGCCACCGCCACCGTCCGGCTCGCCGTCGGCAAACCTGCTCGGGCGCGACCTGCTCCGTCAGCTCACCTTCGGCATCCCGTCGGGCCAACGGATCGCCGCGCAGATCGGCGCCCCGGCGCTGAGCAGTTTCAACTTCCCGGAGCTGAGCGGGTACGGCCTCGGTCTGGACTCCAACACCCCGCTCTTCTACTACGTCCTCAAGGAGGCGCAACTCCAGGCCGGCGGCGGTTCGTTGGGCGCGGTGGGCGGGCGGATCGTCGCCGAGGTGCTGATCGGCATCGCCCAGCTCGACCCGGGGAGCTACCTGACCGTGCAGCCCAACTGGCGTCCGACCCTGCCCGCCCGCTTCTCGGGGCAGTTCACGATGGCCGACCTGCTCACGTACGCCCGGGTCGACCCGGCCAGCCGCAACTCCTGACGGTGTCTGCTCCGCACCCGGGCCCGGGGCGGCCCGGTGTGCGGAGCATCCCCCGCGGTTGAACGGAACTCCAACGGTCCTCGACGCCCTTGGGGGAGGGTGCGGGCATGACTGGCGACTTCAGCGATTTCAAGGTGGCGGATCTGTCGTTGGCGGCCTTCGGGCGTAAGGAGATCGAGCTGGCCGAGCACGAGATGCCGGGTCTGATGTCGATCCGCAGGGAGTTCGCCGACCGGCAGCCGTTGAAGGGTGCGCGGATCACGGGCTCGCTGCACATGACCATCCAGACGGCGGTGTTGATCGAGACGCTGGTGGCGCTCGGCGCGCAGGTCCGCTGGGCGTCCTGCAACATCTTCTCGACCCAGGACCACGCGGCGGCAGCGATCGTGGTCGGCCCGACCGGCACCCCGGAAGCCCCGGCGGGTGTTCCGGTCTACGCCTGGAAGGGCGAGTCCCTCGAAGAGTACTGGTGGTGCACCCTGCAGGTGCTGCTCTGGCCGGACGGCCAGGGCCCGAACATGATCCTCGACGACGGTGGCGACGCCACGCTGCTGGTGCACAAGGGTGCCGAGTTCGAGGCGATCGGCGCGGTGCCGTCGCCGGAGAGCGCCGACTCCGAGGAGTACGAGGTCATCCTGGGGGTGTTGACGCGATCGTTGCGGGAGGACGACCGCCGCTGGACCCGGGTCGCCGCCGGCATCAGGGGCGTGACCGAGGAGACCACGACCGGCGTGCACCGGCTGTACGAGATGCAGCAGGCGGGGACCCTGCTGTTCCCGGCGATCAACGTCAACGACTCGGTGACCAAGAGCAAGTTCGACAACAAGTACGGCTGCCGGCACTCGTTGATCGACGGGATCAACCGGGCCACCGACGTGCTGATCGGCGGGAAGGTCGCCGTCGTGTTCGGTTACGGCGACGTCGGTAAGGGCTGCGCCGAGAGCCTGCGGGGCCAGGGGGCGCGGGTCATCGTGACGGAGGTCGACCCCATCTGTGCCCTCCAGGCGGCGATGGACGGTTACCAGGTCGCCACCATCGACGACGTGGTCGAGACCGCCGACATCTTCGTGACCGCCACGGGCTGCTTCAGCGTCATCACGAACGAGCACATGGCGCGGATGAAGCACCAGGCGATCGTGGGGAACATCGGCCACTTCGACAACGAGATCGACATGGCAGGTCTCGCGAAGCGCGGGGACGTCGAGCGGATCACCGTGAAGCCGCAGGTGGACGAGTGGCGGTTCGCGGACGGCCACTCGATCATCGTGCTGTCCGAGGGGCGGTTGTTGAACCTGGGCAACGCCACCGGGCACCCGAGCTTCGTGATGTCGAACAGCTTCGCCAACCAGACCATCGCCCAGATCGAGCTGTTCACCAGCACCGACCAGTACCCGGTCGGCGTGCACACCCTGCCCAAACACCTCGACGAGAAGGTCGCCCGACTGCACCTCGCCGCGCTGGGTGTGCGCCTCACCGAACTCACCAAGGAACAAGCCAACTACCTCGGTGTCCCGGTCGAAGGGCCCTACAAGCCCGACCACTACCGCTACTGAGAGGGCCCGCCTCGCATGATCGCCGTATCCGGCTCGATCGCGACCGACCACCTGATGCGTTTCCCGGGGCGGTTCGCCGAGCAACTCATCGCCGGCAGCCTCGACACCGTCTCGCTCTCGTTCCTCGTCGACGACCTCGTCGTCCGTCGCGGCGGGGTCGCGGCGAACATCGCCTTCGGGCTCGCGCAGCTCGGGCACCGGCCGGTGCTGCTCGGCGCGGTCGGCGGCGACTTCGGCGACTATCGCGGCTGGCTGGAGCGGCACGGGGTCGACTGTTCGGAGGTGCAGGTCAGCTCCGTCGCGCACACCGCTCGGTTCATCTGCACCACCGACACCGACCTCTGCCAGATCGCGTCGTTCTACCCCGGGGCGATGGGCGAGCCCGACCGGGTCGACCTCGACGGTGTCGCCGCGCGGGCCGGCGGGCTCGGGCTCGTCATCGTCGCCGCGGAGAACCCGGACACCATGCTCGGCCGCGCCGCCGCCTGCCGCCGACTGGGTCTGCCCTTCGCCGCCGACCCGTCGCAGCAACTGGCCCGGATGTCGTCGGCGGACATCGAGGCGATGATCAACGGCGCGCGCTACCTGTTGACGAACGAGTACGAGGCGGCGCTGCTCGAGTCGAAGACCGGGCTGAGCGGGGACGACATCCTGCGCCGGGTGGGCGTACGGGTGGTGACCCTGGGCGCCAACGGGGTACGGGTCACCGGGCCCGACGGCGACGTCCTGGTGCCGGCGGCCCGGGTGGGCGACATCGTCGACCCGACGGGTGTCGGCGACGGCTTCCGGGCCGGCTTCTTCGCCGCGCTCGCCGCCGACCTGCCCATCGAGCGTGCGGCACAGGTCGGCTGTGTCCTCGCGGCGCACGTCCTGGAGGTCGAGGGCCCGCAGGAGTACACGATCGACGCGGAGGCCTTCGAGCGCCGTCTCGCCGAGTCGTACGGCCCGGATGCGGCGTTCGACGTGCGTGCGCTGGGGCTGGCCCGGGTCTGACCGGGCCAGCCGCACGAGACGAACGCGGCGGGTGATCAGATAGCCTGCACTGGTGCGTACACCGCTTCCGGCCGCGGGTTCCACCCGCCGCGGGCTGATCGCCGCGGCGACGCTGGCCCTGCTCGGCTCGGGGGCGTGCGCCGACGCCGAGCCGAGTGCCGAACAGCAGCGGGGGCCCGATCCCGAGCAGCTGATCGACGAGCTGACCGCCGGCCTCGCCCGGGACAATCCGTACCGTGATCCGGACGCGGAGGAACGGGCGGCGGCCCGGCGGGCAGCGCGACTGCTGGTCACCGAGCCGAACGCCGACCCCGACCTGGGCCGGCTCTTCGCCGACCTCGGCTTCCGGGCGCACCGTGGCACGGACCCGGCCACCGGTCGGGCGTTCGACCTCTACCTCGCCGAGGGCTCCGACGACCGCTCCTGGGGTGCCGTGCTCGTGGACCGGGGCGCGACCCCGCGTACGGTGATCGAGGTGCCGCACCCCGGCTTCGACATCAACACGGAGAAGCTCGGCCTGGCGTTGTACCGGAAGACGCCGGCGAGCGTGCTGCTTGTCGCCGGGGCACACCGGCAGGCAGCCGACGGTGACGCGGACGTCGCCCACAACGACCGGTCGCTGTTCCACGCCCTGGCGACGGAGTTCGCCAGGAACGACCTCGACCAGATCCAACTGCACGGCTTCGCCGACCGGAACCTGCCCACCTCCGACGCGGTGGTGTCGACAGGTTCGGCTCCGGTGACCCCGGTGGCCCGGCGGATCGCGGACGGCCTATCCGGCGCGGGGCTGAACGCCTGCCGTGCGTGGGTGCAGAAGTGCGGCCAGCTCGAGGGTAGGACCAACGAGCAGGGCCGGGCCGCGGCGGAGCTGAAAGCCGTCTTCGTCCACCTGGAGTTGAGCTGGTCGGTCCGGCGCGACGCCGAGGCCCGGAGCCGCGTCGCGACGGTGCTAGCGGCGCAGCTCGCCGCGGCCTGACCCGCCGTCGGGTTCAGATCCGACGGGCCGTCCGCCAGCGCAGAGCCCAGTAGCCGGTGCCGTCCAGGATGGACTCGCCGCCCAGGTCACCCATGGTCGGGCCGTTCGCGGTGGTACGGCTGGAGATGAACCGGTGGTGTCCCCGGTCGTCGACGCCGAGGTACATGCCGGAGTGCTCGATGTTCGCGCCCTGCACCGGCCCGGCGTTGAAGAAGAGAAGATCGCCGGGGAGCAGCCGATCCAGCTCCCGGGCCCGCTTGCCGGTGTTCGGCATCAGCAGAGCCCCCGGCCCCACCGAGGCCATCGCGGTCGCCCGTCGGGGCAGGCCGGGGCCGGCGTTGTTGGTGCCGAGCAGGGGATAGCCCATCCGGTAGCCGTAGACCATGCGCAGGAAGCCCGAGCAGTCCAGGCTGCGGATGTGCGACGCGGTCGGCTTCTCCTTCTTGTCGGGGAACTCCCACGACACACCGAGGTAGTCGTAGAAGTCGGAGTTCTCCGCGCGACCGTCCGGGTCGATGTCCGACAGCGGCCCGAAGGCGGCGTCGCCGGAGTACTGCCGGCCCTTCGCGTCCTTCTTCGGTACGGCGACGTAGGTGTACTCGCGGGCCACCGCCAGGACGTCCGGCGAGCGGTCGGTGCGGGCCCTGCGGAACCAGTCGGTGAACCACTTCTCCTTCTCGGCGCCCGCCCGCCACTCCCGTGGGGCCAGTCGTACCCAGAAGTCGGTGGGCACCTTGGCCTTGGTGAACCGCGCCTCGGCGAACGTCCGCCGCGCGCCGCCGATGTGCACCGTGCGGGCGCCGTCGGTCATGATCGCGACGGTCTTTCCCTTGGCGTCGACCATCAACGTCCGGTTCGGTGCGCTCAACCTCCGGTAGCTGTAGCCGGATGCGGCGGGCGGGGCGGCCTGCGCGGCCTGCGCGCCGAGGCTCAGCTCGATCGGATCCGCAGCGCTGTGCCGGGCGACGACGTAGGCGAAGGTGCTGCCGCCGCTGAGCAGCGCGAAGGCGGCGACGGTCATCAGCACGGCGCGGCTGCGGGAGTACGTCCGGTAGTTCATGCCTGTCCCTCGTGGGTGTGTGGCCTCAGGTGACCGGCACGAAGCCGGCCACGACGCCGCTGAACGCCACCCCGTAGGTGATGACGGTGACCATGACGGTGGCCAGCACGGTTGCCTTCGGTGGCTGGCGTACGAGCTGGTAGGCGATCAGACCCGGTGCCACGAAGCCCAGGGTCTGGTGCGCGAAGAGCAGCGGCAGGTCCCGTTGGACGATCACGAACAGCGTCATCTGGAGGAGGACGCTGAGCAGGACGATCGCGGCGAAGAGGCGCTTGCCGTAGAGGATCACCATGCGCTGCATCAGCCGGGTGAGGGCGTAGGTGACGACGGTCATCACCACGATCACCGCGGCCTGGAGCGGGTCCTCGATCAGCGCGAGAGCGATCCAGCCCGGCGTGATCATCCCGCCCGGCGAGAGGTTTGTGGTCAGATAGCAGAGCAGCGCGAAGACCAGCCCGATGCCGAGGCAGGCGGTGGCCAGTTGGGCGCTGAGTTCTCCTCCGAATGTCACCGGTAGGTCCTTCCCAGGAACACGGTCTCGCCGTCCACGGCGGACGCGCGCGCGGTCGGCGGACGGAGCATCGATTCGGCGCGGGTGTGGTCGCGTGGCTCCCAGCTGGGCAGGGCGGCCAGTTCGTGCAGCAGCACCTCACCCTGCCCGTGGATGTTCCCGACGGCGACGATCGAGGCATCCTCGGCGGTCACCGCCAGCACCTCGCTGATCAGCCGCTCAGAGGGGAGTTTCCCGCCCAGGTCGACGACCCGGCTCTGCAGCTCGGCGGGCACGTTGACCCGGGCGCTGCGGGTCATCTCACCGATCAACACGATGCGCTGCGGCTGTACCCGGCCGGCGAGCGTACCCATCTGACCGTTCCGTTCCACCCGGTCCGGTCGACAGTTGATCACCATGGTCAACGGCTTGCTGATCAACCGCTGCTTCTCCAGTTGCTCGATGTTCATGTACGTCGACTCCGGGTCGTTGGCGGCGAAGATGTTCGCGAACCGGACGCGCTTGTCGCCGTAGAGGACCCGGGCCACCGAGAGCACCCCCGGATCGGGCGGCGCCGACCACATGCCGGCGAGTGCGCTGCGCCTGTCGACGCCGAGCTGTTCGGCAACGGCGAGCGCGATCGCCACGTTCTCCTTGAAGGTGATCCAGCCGAAGCCCGACATCTCCTGGTCGGTCACCGACTCCGGGTCGACAGCGATCAGTCGGCAGTCCCGTTTGGCCGCCTCCTGCTCCAGGATCGCCAGCCGGTCCTTCTCCGCGGTGATGCAGATGCCGCCCTCGGGCATCGACCGGCTCAGCGACCGGGCCACGTCGTCGAGGGTCGGCCCCATCTCCGCGAGGTGGTCCTCACGGACGTTGCAGAGCACCCCGATGGTGGACCGGATGAGCTTGCTCTGGTTGATCTCCTGCAACGCCGGCATGACCGCCATGCACTCGATGACCAGCGCATCCGGGTGGTAGACGGCGGCCCGCCGGACGATGCCGATCTGTTCGACCACGTTCGCGATCCCGAACTTGCGGTGTACCGGCTCCTCGCTGGCATCCGGGAAGATGAACCGCGCGGCGGTGCCGGTGGTCTTGGCCACCACGACCTTGCTGCCGCCGCGCAGCGCGCCCGCGCAGAGTCGGGTGATCGAACTCTTGCCACGGATCCCGTTGACGAGCACGCGGTGCGGGATGGTGTCGAGGTTGCGGTTGTGGTTCCGCTGCTCGATCACGCCGGCCACCAGCAGCGCGAGGCAGCAGAGGCTGTAGACGGTGTAGAGGTAGAACATGCTCAGCCCTTCGTCGCTCGGCTGCGAGCCCCGGCCGCGTGCCGGACGCGGGCGAGGACGCTGGTCCGGTCGGCTCCCGCGCCACGCAGCCGCAGCGCACCTCCGAACCGGGCGGACCCGGTGTGCCGTACCTGGCGACAGATCTCCAGACACATCGCGATCGCCCCGATGTCGTCGTGCCGCTGCGGCGGAACGGGCAGCTCCACCGTCCCGTCGCTCATCTGCTCGGCGAACGAACTCAACCTGCGCAGCGGCCGGACGTAGATGTAGAGCTGCCACACGTGGGTGAGGAGGGCGATGCCCACCACGGCACCGGCCACCAGCAGGGTCCAACGCCGCTCCACCATCGTCGGCAGGCGCAACCCGGCGACGTCCTGCTCCAGCACGACCGCCCACTCGAGGTGGGCGACGGTCGTCGGCACGGTCAGGCCGGAGGCGGCGACCATCGCGGGGCTGCCGTCCGTGGTGGTGGACCGGCCGACCGTGCTGCCGGGCAGCACCTCGACGGCGATGCTCCGGGCCAACTCGCCCTGTAGCGGCTGGAACGCCTGGAAGCCTTCCGAATCCAGAATCGTCCGCAGCTCGGCGTCGACGACCCGGACCCGGCCGTCGACCCGACGGACCAACCCGAGCAGGCGGTCGGGGTCGAACTCACCAACCACCGCGTACCCGTCGGCGCGCTGGTTGAAGGCGTACACCAGCGGCAACCGTTCGGCCGTGTCGTCAAGGTGGATGCCGACCTCGCCGGGCAGTGGCGCGGCGGCCCGCAGCGGCTTCCGACCCGCGCCGGCCACCATCTTCCCGCCCGGGTCGACCAGGTACAACGCACGGAGTCGCTGCTCGTCGGCGAGTTCCCGGTCGAGGGTCCGGCCGGCCTGGGCAAGGTCCTTCGCGTTGACCCCCTGGGAAACCCGGGAGACGGTGGCCAGGCCGTCATCGAGGAGGTGCCCCAGGGCATTGCTGGCCTCCTCGGCCCGGCTCTCCGCGTCCCGCACCAACTGCACGGGAATCGTCGGGTCGGGAGCCTGCAACGCGAGCACGGTGGCCGCCGCCGGCCAGAGCATCGCGACCACCACGGCCGCGGTCAGGCCCTGGAGGACCGTCGGCCGCCAGCGCCGGTCCGGCGGGTACTGGTCGCCGGAGGTCAGGGCCAGCGCCCGCGTGATCCGGTGCGCCTCGCGGATGCGCATCGGCGCACGGTGCCGGGTCATCGCGCCGCAGGCGTCGGCCTTCGCCTGATCCAGCAGCGCCCGGACCGGTCGGACCAGCGACATGCGCATGAGTACGAAGCTGAGCAGGGTCACGACCAGCAGGCTGAGCCCGAGCAACACCCCCTTGGTGCCCGAGGTCCCGGCGCTCACCTGCGCGGCGAGCAGGGAGACGACCACGAGCCCGGTGTCGCCCACCGGCGCGGACGACACCACCAGCCTGCGGTCCGTCCACTCCTTGACGACCACTTCGCGGCTCTGCGACGAGTCGGACCCGGCCAGGCCGGCGAAGACCGTCGGCAGGTGTACGGCGTCGACCGCGCTGGCCCCCTGCATCAGGCTGCTCTTGCCGTCGGGCCCGATCATGTGGATGCCGTGCCCCGCGTCGGGGTTGAGTCGCAGGTTCCGCATGGTGACCGGCTGGATCGCCAGCACCGCGCGGGTGTCGTCAAGCGCGACGGCGTAGACGAGCACGGGGCCGTCCGGCGTGGTGACCGCTGTCGTCCTGTCCACCACCAGCACCGGCGGCAGCAGGTCGATCGGCAGCGCCGCACCCTTGGCGGCGAGAGATCGCCGGGTGGCGGTCTCGACGATCATCGCGCCGGTGAAGTCGGCGCCGTCACCGACCAGGCGGGTCAGCAGGTCGGCGTCGCTCGCGGCGCCGCGGTCCTGCACCGTCCGGCTCAGGTCGGTCGCCCGGCCGCTGGCTTCGACCCGCATGCTGGACGCCAGCTTGGCCACGACGTCACGCTGAGAGTCGACGACAGCCGGGAGTACGCCGCGCTGGGCGCTGACCGCGAACCCGAGGATCGCCATGGCGACCACGAACATGGTGGTCCAGAGATAGACCAGGGAGGGCGCGCTCGTGCCGGCGGGGAATGCCGCCGCTGGCAACTGCTGGTCGAGTGCCCGTCGCCGCCAGGCCACCAGCTGTTCATGATCGTCCGCAGGTCCAGCCGTCGACTGCCATGGCGCGTACTGCGCCGACCTGCCTGACACGAAACGACAACCTTCCCGGTGGAGCTACTCCCTGGACCGCGATCCCAGCCAGCTCGTCAGCCAGGCACGGCCGCCGGCCGCCGCGAATGCTAGCAAGGTCAACCACCAAGAGATTCGTGCCGATTTCGTCTTCGCGTCGGCTGAGTCACCGCTGTTACTTGCGTGGAACCCCGCGTACCACGAGGCCCGACGTGTCGGCGGCCCTGGTTAAGAGGTTGCCCTCGATCCGTTCGACAGCGGCCTCGTAGATCCGGCGGCGTCCGGGGGAGAGGGCCGGGTCCGCAAGCGCCCGCTCAAGATCGACCAGACGGATGTCCGGGTTCAGATCAACGAAGGTGGGGATCGCCTCGATGGCCACCACCTTCCACCTCTTCGGCCCATCGGCCGGACCGAACGTCACCCGGGTCATCGCGCCGTCGCGATTGGCGTTCACCGGCTCGGCGTGCCGGGCGAGCTGGTTGCCCATCCCGTAGACGATCCAGGTGTCGCCGATCCGCTCGACCGGCTGAACGACGTGCGCGTGATGTCCGAAGACGACGTTCACGTCGTCGATGGCGGCGATCTGGCGGGCCCAGGTCTGCTGGTCGACGTCCGGCTCGTGCTCGTACTCGGTGCCCCAGTGGAGGCTGACCACCACGATCTCCGCGCCCGCCTCCCGAGCCGCCGCCGCGTCCCGCCGGATCGCCTTCACGTCGATCAGGTTCGCCACCCACTCCTTGCCGGCCGGGGGGCGCAGGCCGTTGAAGCTCTTGGTGAAGCTGATGTGCCCGACCTTCACGCCCTTGGCCCGATAGATCTTGATGGTGCGGGAGTCGCGTTCGGTCCGGTAGCTGCCGGTGTGCCCCAGACCCGACTTGTCCAACGCGTCGAGGGTCCGCTTGACCCCGTCGTACCCCTGGTCGATGGTGTGGTTCGAGGCGGTGGAGCAACCGTCGTACCCGATGCTCTTGATGCCCTTGACCACCTCCTGCGGCACGTTGAACTTGGGGAAGCCGATGTACGGGCCTCCCGGCGGTGCCAGCGGCGTCTCCAGGTGGCACAGGGCCAGATCCGCGCTGGAGACGGTCTCGCGCACCGGCTCGAGCATGGGGGCGAAGTCGAACTCGCCGCCGCCGTCCTGCCGGGCCTGGTCCCACAACTCGGGGTGCAGCAGGATGTCCCCCGCGCCGAGCACGGAGACCGTCCGTCCGGCGACCTTCGCCGGGGCACCCAGGGGGCGCGGAGGGTCGGCCGGCGCCGGCGACTCGACCGACCAGGGCCCGAGGGCGTAGATCGCGCCGACCCCGACCGCCAATGCGATCACGCAATTGAGGACTGCCCGTAGCGTGCCGGAGAACCCGCCGCTCGGCTGAGAATTGCTCGCCACCGCGACAGGCTAGTACGCCCTGGAGATCGCAAGCGGAGGGGTTGGTCGGCCGTCACCCGGCCGGCGACGGGGATGTCGACAGCGCGAGCACGTCCGGACATCTTGGCAGCGGCGCTTGCCTCCGCTACCGTCCATGGGAACGCTCCCATGAACTTAGATACGTCTATGTGATCTGGAGGAAACACGTCGTGGCTATCCTCTCCTCGCTCCGCCGTAGATCGGCGGCCATCGGTGTGGCGGCCGTCGCGGCCACCACCGTCGTAAGCGTCTGTCTCACCGGCGGTGCGTCCGCCGGCACGGTGTCCGGGTCGCTCTACCGCGACCCGAGTTCGGCAGTCGTCCGCTGGGTCGCCGCCAACCCCGGCGACTCGCGCGCCGCCGTCATTCGCGACAAGATCGCGAGCCAGCCCCAGGCCCGCTGGTTCGCCAACTTCAACCCGTCGACGGTGCAGGCCGAGGCCTCCGCGTTCATCAGTGCCGCGAACGCGGCACAGCAGATCCCGGTGCTGGCGGTCTACGAGATCACGAACCGGGACTGCGGTGGGGCCAGCGCCGGCGGGGCGCCCGACCTCAACCAGTACCAGACGTGGGTGTCGAACTTCGCCAGAGGGCTGGGCAACCAGACCGTCCTGATCATCCTGGAGACCGACTCGCTCGCCCTGCTGACGTGCCTGAGCAGCAGTGAGATCAACGCGCGTAACCAGGCGATCTCGACGGCCACCCGGACCATCAAGTCGGCCAACCCCAACGCCAAGGTGTACCTCGACGCCGGCCACTCCACCTGGAACAGCGCGGGTGAGACGGCCAACCGGCTCCGGGCGGCAGGCGTGCAGTACGCCGACGGCTTCTTCAGCAACGTGTCGAACTACAACTCCACGTCGAACGAGGCGAACTTCGGCCGGGCGGTGATCTCCTCCCTCAACGGCATGGGCATCTCGGGCAAGCGCCAGGTCATCGACACCAGCCGCAACGGCGGTGCCAGCGGGGACTGGTGCGGCGACGACAACACCGACCGGCGCATCGGGACGTACCCGACGACCAACACCGGCGACAACAACATCGACGCGTACCTGTGGGTGAAGCCTCCGGGTGAGGCGGACGGCTGCCGCTACACCGCCGGGTCGTTCCAGCCCGACCTGGCCTTCAGCCTGGCCAACGGCGCGCCCAACCCGCCCACCACCACCCCGCCGACCACGCCCCCGACGACGCCGCCGACGGAGCCCCCGACCACGCCGCCGACCACGCCGCCGGCCGGTGACGGCTGCTACGCGTCGATCGCGGTCAACCAGTGGGCTGGCGGCTTCACCGCGAGCGTGACGGTCACCGCCGGCCAGTCGGACATCAACGGCTGGACCGTCACCGTCGCGCTGCCCAACGGGTCGGTCACCAGCGCCTGGAACGCCCAGGTCAGCGGCGTCAGCGGGAACGTCAGGTTCACCAACGTGAGCTACAACGGGCGGGTTCTCGGCCGGCAGTCGACGAACTTCGGCTTCCAGGGCACCGGCACCGGCCCAGGCACAACGGCGGGCACCTGCGTGACCGCCTGAATCCACCTGGTGCGGCGGGCCCGGCGGGGAGGACCACTCTGCTCACCGGGCCCGCCAGCATGCCGGGTACGCCCGAGTCAGACCGCGCCTCGGTCGACCAGGCTGAACGTGGTGTCGATCGGGGCGTCACCAAGAAACTCCACGTAGATCTCTTTCCGGGTCGGGCTCCACTGCACCACGCCGTGCTCGTCGTTGCTGATCGTGTAGGACGGGCGCCCCTTGTCGTCCTCGCCCTCGGGGGATATCACGAACACGGTTGCGGCGGTCGGCCGGCAGTCGGCTCCCACAAGTGACCTGTCCCCCTTCGAGTTCTGCTTGACGCCGAGGCACGGTCGGTGGGCAATCTCCGGGTTCACCGACCTGATCATGTAGTCGACGCCGACCGGTTCGAGAACGAAGAGCCCACTCTTGCCGGTGCCGTCGCCGACCTCGAGCTCACCATGGGACGGCAGCGACAGGTCACGGTCGATCTCCACGACGTGCACCAGGATACGCCGCTGACCAGCCAGGATGGCTCGGGTGGGGTCCGCGCTCCTCGACGGTGACACGGACGGCGTAGCCGATGCGGCTGCGGACGCGGTGGTCGACGGTGCGTTCGCTGTCGGGCTGCCGGTCACCGTCGAACCGGTGAGATCCGGTTTCGCACGCCCCTGCAGCAACTGACGGCCGAACAGGGAGGCGGGCACGAGCACCGCGATCACGGCGGCGGTCGCCCCCAGCGCGGTGAGCCAGCGGCGCCGGCCCGTGCGGCCGGCCGTGGCGGGACCAGGCGGCACCGATCGGCGGCCCTGGTCCGCACCACCGGCGGCGGACACACCGGCCATCGGCGTCGCGCCCGTCGTGTGGGCCGGCCCGCCAGCAGCCCCCGGATACCCTGCGGTCAGCAACTCGTCGAGCAGCTCTCGGGCGGTGGGCCGAGCAGCGGGGTCCTTGTCCAACGCACGGGAGACCAGGTCTCGTAACGGCCCACCGAGCCCGGTCAGGTCCGGCGGCTGAGTGAGGATCCGCATCGCGGTGGCGGTGGCCGAATCGCCCACGAACGGGTTACGGCCGGTGGCGGCATGGACGACCACGGCACCCCACGCGAAGATGTCCGCGGCCGGGCCCACCGGACCGCCAGACGCCCCGTCGAACCGCTCCGGAGCCATGTACGAGACAGTCCCGACCATCTGGTTGGTCCGGGTGTGCTGACTCGTCGCCTCGAACGCTCGGGCGATGCCGAAGTCGATGACCTTGATCCCGCCCGGTGCCACCAGCACGTTCGCCGGCTTCAGATCCCGGTGGATGACCCCTGCACCGTGGATGGCGGTGAGCGCGGTAGCCACCCCCACCGCGATGCTGTGCAGCTGCGCCGCCCCCAGCGGCCCCTGTTCCCGGACCACCTGGGCCAGACTGGGACCCTCGACGTACTCCACCACCAGATACGGCGGGTCATGATCGGGGTCGGCATCCAGGACCTCGGCGGTGCAGAACGGTGGAACCTGGCGGGCGCGGTTCACCTCGCTCCGGAACCGACCCCGGAACTCCTCGTCGTGCGAGAGTTCCGCACGGACGACCTTGACCGCCACCCGCCGCCCCTGGGGCGAGCGGGCCAGGAAGACGCTGCCCATGCCGCCGTCGCCGAGTCGACCGAGCACCTCGTACCCGCCGAGGCGGGCTGGGTCACCGGGACGCAACCCGTCGTTCACGCCGGATGCCCGCAGACCGCGACCACCACGCGAACCGTTCCGCCCATCACCCGTTCCCCTTAGGTCAGTCGGAAGCAGCCCGCAGCCTATCGTCCGTCCACCCAGCGCCGTCGATGCCGCCCACACCCTGGGTGCTGGGGCTTCGAGCGCGGACGCTGGTCCCTGCCCGTCCGGATTGGTGGGGGTGTGGTGTGGGTCGGGACGCTTCGGCGGGGCCCGCCCGGTTCAACGGGGGTCGCTCCCTGCCCACGCGGGTCACCCCGCAGGTCGCTAGACTGTGCCCTCGCGCCCCCGTAGCTCAGGGGATAGAGCATCGGTTTCCTAAACCGTGTGTCGCAGGTTCGAATCCTGCCGGGGGCACCTCGATACACAGCCGAAACGCTTCCTGAGCTGGTAATACGCATGCCGTTCAATTAGAACAGGTGTGCAGCCGTAGGTCACCGGAAGCCGCCGATTGTCGCAGCTCCCGGAACAGGCACGGAATGACCTTGGCGGCATCTGTGCAGGTCAGTCGGCACGTCCAAGGCAAGATCCGGAACGGCGACCATCATACGGGCCAGGCCACGCCGGTCAGAGCCTCAGAGATCCGATCATTGACGGTCGCTTCCGCGCCGTCGATGCACTTGGCGTAGACCTTCAGCAGAACGTCAACGGAGTGTCCGGCCCGGTCGGCTACCTCGGTCGCCGGCACACCAGCGTTGAGCCACAGCGATACGGCGGCGTGCCGAAGGTCGTACGGCCGACCTGCGAGCGGCGAGTCAACCTGACGCGGCGTCAACGCCAGTCGACGCGCCTCACCCCAGACGCGCGAGTACGTCGAGGCCGCAACGACGTTGCCCCACTCACTCTGAAACAGCCGGCCATCCTTGGCGACCCCGAACCGTTCGATGTGCGCACGCAGGATCGCCACGAGCGTGGGCGGGATCGGCACGCTACGCGGCTCATCCTCGGCTCGATGCTTCAGCCCTCGATCGTCGTGAACCTCGCCGCTGTCTGTCCACCGCTTGCCCGCCTGGGGTCGACTCTTGGCCAGCGTCAGCCGACCCCATCCCTTCGCGGGTAAGTCGCAGTCCTGCTCACGTAGCGCCAACGCCTCTGCCGGACGGAGCGCGGCGAAGTACAAGCAGGCGAAGAACGCAACCAGGCGCTCACCACGCTTGGCCTTCCGGCCCCGCTGACCGACGTAGGTGACGGCGATCAGCAGTTCCAACGCCTGGCGCTGGTTGACGACCACCCGGCGATCGACGACCTCGGCAATCTTCTTCCGCTGCGACCGCACCCGAAGCTTGTCGATCGGGTTGAACTCCAGCTCTTCCAGCTCGACCGCGTACTGAAGCGCGTTGTAGAACACCGACCGCTTCCGGCGCGCGGTGGTCGCGGCGGCAGGCTTGCCGTCGAGCTTCACCACCAGGACGTCGAGCGCACCCCGAACGGTCCCCGCCTCTCGAAGCTCAGGCAGCGGCAGGGAGGCGTGGCGCAGCCAGCGCGTCGCGTCGGCGATGTCCGGTGGCATGTGCAGGCCACGAGCTGGCGGCGGTAGCACGTGGTTGCGCAGGGCCTGGCGAAGCAGTTTGACCGGTGGCCGGCCGGGGGCGTCCTTGACGAGTGCCGCCGTGATGGCGGCGAGCGCTTCGGTCATGCTGTCGCGGGACTTGGCCGCCGCGCCTGCCCACTTTATGTCGACGTACTTCGTGGCGAAGTCCAGCCAGGTCGTGGCCGCCGGGGTTTCCGTCAGAGAGTCCGGTAGCCCGGTGCCGGTGTCGAACGTCTCGCCCTGGTTGGCTGCTTGCATGAGGTCAGAGCGGAAGCTGTCGGCCAAGGCGCGGGTGACGAACGTGCGGGACTTCTCGCGGCCAGCCACCACCCACCGGACGGTGTACGACCGCTTGGCCTTCTTTGACCCGACGCCTCCGGCGTTCGGTTTGATCGCCCAGATGCGGACGCGACGGGACTTCACGCCACCACCTCGCGCCGCTGCTCAAGCCAGATCCGGAGGTCCTTCCTCGCGATCCGAAGCTCTCCATTGGGAAGCCGGATGCAGGCCGGGGCGATACCGAGTTCACGCCACCGGTAGAACGTTCGGCGGGACACGTTGTTAAGCGCGGCGAGCACCTCCGGAACGGTCATCAGTTCGTCATCCACCGTCGGGGTCCTTCCTCCTGTCGATTCAAGCGGCTACCGGCGTAGAGCCGGCGGGGGTGGTGCCGAGTTCGTGGGCGAGTTCTTCGCGGCCGGTGGCGTGTCGGGCGCGGGCCATGGTGGCGGCGGTGTTGGCGAGCAGGGCGTCTCCGGTGGTGTGCCAACCGACGCCGGCGAAGGTGAGGGTGCCGACGATCAGGGTGGTGTCGTCGAGGTGGTCGACGGCCTTGATGGGGTCGGGGACGGCTTGGTCTTGGTCGTCGTTGCGTCGGTAGGTGACGCGGGTGTCGCGCAGGAGTTGGAAGGTGACGGAGTAGCGGCGGGCTTTGGTGAGGAAGTGGCCGCCGAAGCCGAGCATGTGTGCCCAGCGGCGTAGCCGGGCGTACGGGTTGCCAGTGGCCGGTTTCGTCGGTTCGGCGTCAAGGCTGGCTTGACGTTCGGCGATGCAGACGGGGCAGGCGGCGTAGCGCGTGTGGGTGCCGCAGTCGGGGCATTCCCAGCGCTGCACGAAGCCGGGCCGAGGTCGGTGCTCCCGGGGCCGCTGCGAGAGCGGGATGGGTGTGCTCGTGGGTCGGCCAAGTCGCCAGCAGGCGTCGATGAGGCGGGCGGTGTGGTCGCCGTCGGGGTCGGCGTAGTCGCCGATGCTGTCGGCGTCGAGCCTGACGGAGCGGTGCCCGGTTACCTCGGTGCTCTTGGTGGCGTACTTGGCAAGGTAACCGGCGACCATGCCGTCGGTGACCTCACCGCTTCCGGTCAGGCTGATGGGTCGGATGTCGAGGCCCTTGGACGGGTCACCCCACACGATCGACCAGCCTTCGGGCCGGTCGGGGTGGGTGGGGGTGGTGTAGCCGACCTGGGACGCGGCGTGGCGGATGGCATCGTCGAGGTCGGCGGCGGTGAACCCGGGCGGTGGTGGGATGACGGCGGTGGGGTCGGTGGGGTCGACGCCGTCGAGGCGCACCAGGGCGTGGAAGTGGACTGCGCCGCGTGCTTGGAACTCGGCGGCTTTCCCGTGGGACAGCCGGACCGGGGCGAGCGTACGGACCTTGCCCGAGGCGGTGACCATCCGGGCTGGCGGGATGCCACGTCGGCGGGCGAGTTGGGCGAGGTGGCGTTCCGCGGCTTGCTTGGTCCGCCGCCACAGTTCGCCTGCGAACACGTTCCAGACGACCTGGTGGTCGTGGTCGTAGCAGTCCAGGCACAGCGGCTGACCGAGCACCTGGTCCCCGGGTTCGTGGCGTGCCCAGCACACGGCCGGGCGACCATGGGCGCAGAGGCCAGCGGTGGCGTCGGTGCTGCGGCGGGCATGGCAGGGGTCAGGTCGGCAGTCGCAGCGTTTGCGGTTGGCGCAGGTGTGCCGCTTCACCGCGCGGACGTGCACAGCACCGAAGGACGGTGCGGTGAAGGTGGCGAACACGGCCGGTTGTCGGGAGACGGTTTCAGGAACGCCTTTGCCGCCGACGAGGCCGGCGCGTAGCAGTTGGTAGGCGTCGCGCTGGTAGACGCCCGCGCAGGTGGGGCAGACGGTGGCGCGGCGGTTGCCGCACGCCTTGTAGATCGCTGCGTCGGGCATGGCGTCGGTGTGTCGGGCGTCGAGGAGTCGGCCGGTGGCGGGTTCGACGGTGAGGAGCTGCCCGGCGAGGCGGATGGGGCGGGTGCAGCCGGCGGCGGCGCGGACGTGTTCAAGCCAGCCGAAGTAGTCGGGTTGCTGGGCGCGGGTGAACGCGGAGCCGGCGGCGGTGTAGCCGACGTAGGGACTGGTGGTGTCGGCGTTCGAGCCCACACCCCGGGCCGAAGCGCGGGGTGTGAGGTCCAGCGTCGAAACCATCAGGCAGCCTCAGTGAGGTGCCGGGTGGTAATGGTGTGTTGGGTGACGATGATGCGGCAGGCGCCGCATTGGCGATCCGTTGGTTCGTGCCGGTGGCACGCGATGGTGACCGTCGTGTCGCCGCAGCGAACCGTGACCGGGTTCCGGCAGGGACCGCCGGGGATGACATGGATGACCGTGCGTCGGGTGTCGTAAGGATGCGCCTCAGCGAAGGCGGGGCAGGTGTGGGTGACCTGCTCGATGTCGACGACGTGGATGGTCATCGGGCACCACCGCTGATGGGGGTGCCGTTGACAGCCGGGGTGTGGCCGGTGATGGTGTGCAGCAGTTCCCGGGCGATGTCCGGGGTGACGGAGAGCAGGTCGGCGAGTTCGTCGGTGGTGATGGGTCGGCCGGTGCTCTGTTCGTGGCGGCCGATGACGAACCGGGCGGTGGGCATCAGGTGCGCCGGGACCTCCGGTCGGGCGACCGGAATCGGGGTGAAGGCGGGTGCCGTGATGGCGGCCGGCGCGGGTGCCGGCGGGATGTCGACGACCGGAGCAGGGTCCGGCGGGGTGTCGACGGTCGGCGTAGGGGCCGATGTGGTGTCGACGGTCCGAGTGGTGGTCGGCTCGGTGGCCGGTGTCGTGTCGGTGAGGTCGTTGACGGCGGCGAGGAGTGCGGCGGCTTCGGCTTGGATGGCGGCGAAGTCGGGGCGGATGCGTCCGGCGACGAGTTCGACGCCGATGACGAGGACGACGACCAGGGCGAAGACCAGGCGTAGGCCGAGGCTGCCGGGGGAGGCGAAGTTGATGGTGGCCGACAGCATGGCGGCGGCGGCAAAGACGATCATGGCTCCGCGTTTGGCGTCCTTGGCGATGCCGGAGGTGCGGACGACGGTCAGCATCGAGACCATCGCGGCGTCGAAGATCAGTGGTACGAGGTAGGCGAAGTAGCCGGCGTTTTGGGTCCACAGGTAGTGGGCCTGGTGCAGGTAGCTGGTCAGCAAAGCGCCGAGGAGAACGAAGCGGTTGTACCGCTTGATGGAGCTGATCGCCTTGAGCATGGTCGGTACGGCGTTGCGGGCGTACTCGGCGGCGAACTGCTCGGTGACGGCAGTGGGATCAGTGGCCATGGGGAGTCACCTCCGGGGCCGGGATGGCGTCGAGGGGGATGAGGTCGACCACGCCGGAGCAGTGGGCGCACATGATGGGGGCCAGCCCTTGGGCGGCGAGCTGCTGCCGGAAGCAGGGCAGGCAAGCGAAGTCGGCTGGGAACAGTCCGTCGCCCTCGCAGAGGGCGCAGGCACCGAGGCAGACGGGGCAGGGCTTGTAGACCGGGCCGAGGATGTCGTGGATGCCGGCAGGGCTGCTGCCCTCGATGCACCACAGGCAGGGGTCAGACAGGTGGAAGCTCACGACGGGTTCCCTTCGTGGCAGTCGAGGCATTCGCCGTAGCGGCGGGGGATGTAGTAGGGCTTGACCTGCTGGCAGATCCGGCAGGTCCGGCGGGCACGAAGCGCCTTGGCGATGGCCTCCCGCTGAGCGGGCGTGGCGGTTCGCTTCGGCGCGGCCATGTCGAGGCGGTAGAGGTAGGCGACGCGCCGGGTTTGGCGGTGCCGCCAATAGATCTGCGCGATGGGGGTCTGGCCGTTGGGGCGAAGGCCGGCGGCGCGGAGTTGCCGCACGGTGGCCAGGCCGAAGGGTGCGGCGTGGTAGGGGAAGGTCGGGAACCCGTAGCGGGTGCCGAGCGGGTCGTAGAACTCGACCCGGATGCCGGTGCGCTCGGCCAGGTTGTCGAGGTCGACGCTGCGAAGGTCGGTCATGGCTTGTCTCCCCAGCGCTGCTGGGCGGCCTGCTTGGAGATGCCAAGCCGGGACCCAATCTCCGACCAGGAGTAGCCGAACGCGCGAAGGCCGATCACGGCCTCACCGATGGCCTCGTCGATGACCGATGAGAGGGCGACAAGGTCGCGCAGTGCTTCCACATCGCCGGTGGCGACGCGGCGACCGTGAGCGCGGATGATCCGGCGACCGAACGCGGCGAACTCGTCGTTCTCGACGACCGTGCGCCGCTTCTGCCGAGGCAGCTTCGGCGTCAAGGGCTTCTTGACGGTGCTCATTAGTTCTCGCCCTCCTGGGTGTGGAGGGAGTCCCACCGGTCAGCGGCGGCGGTGAGGGCGTTGATGACCTGCTCGGCGGTGCGGCCGGGCTTGTCGTTCCACCCGAACAGGCGGGAGGTGCAACCCAGGTCGAGGTGATCGCGCAGGACGCCCAAGGCGGCACGGAAGTCGGGCCGCTCAGGCCGGTCGACACCGAACGGGAAGTCGGTGGCGGTGCCGTAGGCAGCCATGGCGATAGCGCCGGAGACGCAGGCCCGAGGGGTAAGGGCGTCGAAGACGACGGTGTAGTAGTCGCCCTGGGTCCAGCCGTGCCGGCGCAGGTAGAGGGCAGCCATTCGCAGCAGGTCAGCCGGTGTGACCTTTGCTGTGGTGGGTGGTGGGTTTTGGGTAGCCTTCATGGCAGCCACGTCCTTTCAGAAGGGCTTGGTTGGGAGGTCGGCAGGACCGGCATTGCTGCCAGGCGAAGTTCCGGTCCTGTCGGCCGATCAGTGAGTGCGCAGCCGTAGGTAGCGGCGTTGGCGGTTGTCGTCGCCACCCATCGGGGTGGGCGAGGACAGGTAGACGAGCCGGCCGCTGGCGGACGCGGCGCGGACCATGACGGCGATGTCCTCGGGACGGCCGATGACCCACAGTTCGGTGAACTGGGCGGCGCGTTGGTTGTTGGCTTTGGCGTAGGCGCGCTCGCGGGTAGTCATGCCGCCATTTCCCACTCGGTCGAATTGGCCGCCGGAGCGTTGGCGCTGGTGCCGACAGGGCGGCGGGTCCAGGCGGCGTAGTCGGCGATGTTGTAGATATCGGAGTCGGTGAGGTAGGCGGCTTTGATGCGGCGGGGAACGCCGCCTTCGGCCAGGAGGTAGGCCGCGCCCTGGTTGGTGGGGCTGATGTCGGAGGCGGTGTAGCCCTGCTCGGCCCAGCCCTGACCGAGGATGATGTTCGAGCTGTTCAGCGATGTGCACCGGAACGCGGCCCGGTATCCGAACAGGTCCCGCAACGAGGCGGGAATGATGTCCCACGACGGGCGTTGAGTCGCAGCGACCACGGGCATGCCACAGGCCCGCCCGAGGGAGACGAGCCCTCGCAGAAGGGTGGAGAACTCTTCCTGTTGCTGCTTGGTGCCCAGCACCGTGGAGAACATGGCGAGTTCGTCGATGACGGTGAGGATGACGGACATGCCATCATCGGGGCCGAGCTTGCGGCGCCGGTTGGCGAGCAGCCAGGTGTAGCGGTTGGTCGCAACCGTCAGCAGGCGACGTAGCACCGAGATGCCCTGATCGATGTCGGGGCCGATGAACGCGTCGGCGAGGTCGCGCCAGGGGCCGAGTTCGACGAGCTTGGCGTCGAACAGCACCAGGCGGGTGTTGTCACACAGAACGCCGTGGCCGCAGATGTTGTTGATCAGGCCGGACTTACCGCCGCCGGGCTCACCAGCGGCGAGCAGGTTGTGATAGACGACGTCGAGGTAGACGGGCTGGCCGAACTCGTCGATCCCGATGAACACCGGGTCGAACATCGACAGGCCAGCACCCACCGGCACCGCATCGGCAGTGGTGGGAATCGTGGTGGTCATGAGGTGCCCTCCTGGGCGTTGTGGGCGCGAGGAGCCACACGAACGAGCCGTCATGGCTCCTCGCATCCGGGTTGGGTTTGGGTCAGATCCAGTCGGAGGTGTCGTCGTGATCTACGGACGGCGCAGACAAAGCCGCGGGCTTGCTGCCGTTGGCCGTGGTTGCGGCCGGCTTTTTCGCCGGCTTGCCCTGAGCCGGGAGGGTGAACGTTGGAGCGTCGACGTCCGGCAGGTCCAGGGCGGTGGGCACCGACATGTGCGGTGCGGAGACGGGTACGGTCAGGTCGATCACGTCGACCAGCGGGGAACCCACGTGCGCGGTGAGCACCTCGCGTCGCTTGATGTCGAACCGCAGATAGGCGGCCTTGTTTTCCGAAGCGCGCTCGACGAGCACGGTGGAGGCGTGGCAGGTGACCGCGATCTTGTCGAGTTGCCCGGCCAAGTCCTCGGCGGACAAGCCAGGGCGCAGGTAGACCCAGACTCGCTCACCGACCGGGGTGGGACGTGCCCATAGGATCAGCGGCAGGCTGCCGGACTGGTTGGCGATGATGAACTGCGCGAAGCACACGCGCAGTCGATGCCGGACGATCAGGCACCAGGTCCAGGCGATGACCTGCCGGCGGACCGGGCGGATGGCGGCGGGGACGCCGACGATCAGGGCGACCACGATCAGGGTCACCAGGGTCGGGGTGTGGTTGGCCAGTTGCACCCACGCGGTGAGCAGCAGGACACCGAGGATGGTTTCCGGGGTCCACCACCACAGCAGCCGGATCACCGGCCACACCCGGACGAGGAGCCAGACGAGGGCACCGGTCGGGACGCCGATCAGCGCGCCGACGAAGACGGCAAGAATCGGGTGGATGTAGGAAGCGGCCACCACGACCGCCAGGAGGCCGACGATGACCGCCGTGAGGATGAACGCCATCCGGGCGTTACGGGCCGAGGATCGGTGAACCTTGGCCTCGATGACCGTCACCGTTCCGGTTGACCTGCCAGCGAACCGGCGAGGGCTAGACTTGGACATGACACGTCCTCCCAAGTGGATGGGTTGGATGGGTTGGAGAGAGCGGGGTCGGCAGGTTGCGAGCCAGTACCGGCCCCGCGCTCGAACTTCCTAAACTGACCGACGTCAGTCGTTGCGCAGGTTGTTGGCGATCAGGCCGAAACGGATGCGGTCGTCCTCGTCGAGGACGGTCGGGGTGCGCCCAGCGGCGCGCTCCTCGCGGAGCTGCTTGTCCAGGTGCTTCGGGTCGACCTTGACCTCACGGACACGACCACTGGTGTCCTCGCTGAACAGGTACTTCTTCCCCATGGCAGGGATCTCCCCTTGATCAGAGTGAGGGGTTCTTAGAGGCAGGCGATGAGCAGCGCGGACGCCCACAGGCACGCCGCGTGCAGGGACTGATCGGCCAGGTACATCCCGCAGATCGGGGCCTGACGGTCGGCGAAGTCGCCGCTTCCGGTGTGGGTGAGTAGCCAGCGCACCGGCCACCGTCGGTCAAGAAACGCGTGCGAGACGGCGGAGAAGCCGAGCCCAGCAGCGAGCCCGAGGGCGGTGACGGGCAGGTCCAGGGCGGCGAGCGTGATGGCGAGCATGACCACCACTACGAGGTGATAGGCCATCACGTGGCCCAACAGGTGACGCCAGCCGTCCCAGCCCGGGGCGGCCTTGTGTGCGGCCTGCTTGTCGGACTGGCCGAGAACGTGATCGGCCACCTGGTGACCGGCGTAGAGGGTCGCCGCGACGACGGCGAACACGATGGCGGAAACGAGCATGAGACAACCACTCCCTATGACGAGGGCAGACAGGTTGGAAATGGCAGACGGGGTCGGCAGGTATGCGAGCCAGTACCGACCCCGCGCCTTGTGGGATGTGACCACCTGACGTGATCACCGGCCGGAAACGTGCGAGCCAGAACCGTTCCCGGACGAATCAAAGATGGGGATTGGTTAGATCAGCGGACCATCAGGCCGCTACAGCGAGCCACGGACACCAGCGGCTCACACAGCACAGCGGTGCGAGGGACCTACTTGGCCGGAGAACCAGTCTTCGGCTTCAGCGAGACCGCCCGGAACGCGACGCCGTTACGCCCGTTGGTCGCCCACGGAATGGCCTCCAACTGCTCGACGGCCAGGAAGTCGCCCACCTTCACGCTCGGCTTCTCTCCCGCCGTGGTGATGGTGATGACCTCCCCGCCGTTCTCGTCGAGCACGAAGACCTGGGTAGACCACATCAGCCGGCCCGTGTTCTTCTCGGACTTCTGATTGCCCTTCTCGTCGTTCTTCGGCATCGGGTCCTTCGACGCCGTCACCTGCTTGCTCGTGGTGTCCACGTAAAGCTTCATGAGCGTGACCCCTTCCTAGGTCTAGTGCTCTAGTCCTCTAGAGGACTGCGTGTAATCAAGGTATGTCGATCCAGTGAGCGCGTCAAGTCCTCTAGAGGACTAAACTTGGTGGTAGGAGGGCAACATGACCGATGACCTGGGAACAAAGGCTCCCAAGTACCAGCGCATAGCCGATGAGCTGCGGCGCGACATCAAAAGCGGCAAGTACGAACCAGGGGAGCGGCTGCCTGCCGAGGCCGCATTACTTGAGCGCTTCCGCGCTACCTTCCCCAGCCTCTCGCTTGAGACCTTGAGAAGTGCGATCCGTGTCCTGAGGGCCGAGGGAATCGTCGAGGCGCGCCAGGGCGTAGGCACCTTCGTCAGCACGAACCGCCGGTTGCAACGCCGGTCCCGTGACCGCTACGGGCGTGCCCGGACCGACGGCAAACTACTTACGGCCCACCTACGCCATGAGATCCCATTTGCGGGGCGTGGCCCAGTTCCCGAGCACATTGCCAAGGCAGCGGACATGGAGCCCGGTGAGGAAGTAGTCATCCGCCGACGCATCCTGTCGGATTCGAAGACCAGCAAGCCTCAGGAGGTCGGGGCTAGCTACATCCCGGTAGGGATCGCCGGCAGCACCTTCCTTGAAGAGCCCACCGTGGTGCCTAAGGCACTTTTCCTGTGCGTGGAGGACTTGAGCGGTAAGAAGTACGCCCAGGCTAGGGACCACTGGCAGTGGCGGATGCCCACATCGGCCGAGGCCGAGGCACTCCAAATTTCGGCGGGGACCGGGGTTGTTCACGTGGTTCATGTCGCTCGCGCCCAGGACGACACGGTGCTCGAAGTGTCCGAGTCGGTGTGGCCGGCAGACCGGATCGAAATCATCGATGAGTACGACGTCACCCAGCAGCCTGAAGACGCTGCCGGTCGCTCAGACATCTAGGGAAAGTGACATGTCCGATCTGGTCGAGCACGTCGGCACGATGCAGGACCACTGGTGGTGGCGGCCGGGATGGCAGAAGGGTCGCCACTTCTACGCATGCCACTTCGCCGTGGGCGAGCACGCCGAGCTGGTGAAGCTGGTCCAGCTATACCAGCAGGCATTAGAGCCGTTTCCCGGCCTTGACCCTATCCCCGCGTCGTGGCTGCACATGACCATGCAAGGCATCGGGTTCGTAGATGAACTTAGCGACGCCCAGACCGTGAAGTTGGAGGAGGTGATCCGTCGGAGAGTGGCCAAGATTCCGACACCTGTCGTGACGTTCCATCGGCCAGTCGTGCGAGCCGAGGCCGTCTACTTGCCAGGGTTGCCACCGGAGCCCATCCGAGCCGTGCGGGACGCTGTCAGAATCGCGATTGGAGGCGTCCTCGGGCAGGACCACGTCGAGTTGGCACCCGAACACGTCCCGGTGTACCGGCCGCACGTCAGCGTCGCCTACTCCAACTCAGCACAAGCCGCGGAGCCGATCGCGGACGCGATCAGCGGGGTCGAAGCGGCCCCCGTCACGGTTTCGCTGAGCCACGTGGGCCTGCTTGAGTTTCACCGCGACAACCGCATGTACGAGTGGAACCAAGCCGTTCAAATCCCAATAGGGCACTGACGGCAGCAAGCTCGGTACGGACGTGACCAGTCGGCTGCCGGCGATGTTGTGCAAAGTTTCTGTACGTCTTCAAGGCGGCCCTGAACGGGCCGCACGCGCCGCCGCCTGGGCGCGCGTCCGTCGCTCCGCTGGCGCTCCGACTCCGGCCACGCAACATGCCCGGCGGCTGGCGCGGAAGCGGGAAGCCCAAGGGGCCGCCGCAGAACGACAGGCCGTTGAACGGTGGGGTGTTTGGCCGGCAGCCGGCCGGGCCGCGCGGCCACGAGCCCGCGCGGCGTAGGGGAGCGGACGTCGGCCGCGTCGGCGAACTGGCGGTGGTCGCGGGGGCGCGGTTACTGCGCCTCCGGCGGGGGCGCTCGGGCTCCAGGATGGCAAGACTGCATCGGCGGGTCACCGTCCGTGGGTGGTTGCGGTAGGCCAACCCGCCTGCCCTCGACCCGGGCGAGCCGAGCAGACCACCGCCCGGCCCGCCAGCGTCCGACCGTGCGTCAAGGCCGTCTTGACGCGGCGGGCCGGGCGGCGGCCCGCACCCCAGGAGGGCGGGTCGACGGCAGACGGGATGGCAAAGCGCCGTCGGTGGCCGTCGGTGCGGGGGTTTAATGGCCGGAGCTGCTGGAAGTTACTTCTCTCGAATAACGAACGCACGTGCGGCTAGTGCGCCAACCCCCGGCAAAATTGCCGGAACGAGCCCCATGATGCCTGCGAACAAGAGGACCCGTTGAGCCGTTTTGAGTTGCCCACGCAAATAAGCGATTGCCGCCCACGTGGCGAGGGCAGCAACGGCCGCCGACCAGGCAAGTAGTGCCAGGTTCAGGGGATGAATTACCGCCTGCTCTAGCACTTCGCCGGTCTGGCCAATTCGGTATACGGCGGTAGAAGTGGGCCTAGTGCCGGCTATCAAGAGTGCTGCCACTCCAGAGAAGACGATCAAGGCCGTCGTCAGACTCCGGCGCGAGATGCTGAGTGGCATTACACAACCTCCTCGAAATTGGCGTTTGGCCGAGGTGGGGGTACGTTAGCGCACCCCCACCTCGGCCGACAGTAGCCTAGCTAGCAGTACTGGCGCGTCGTGTTGTTGTACCTAGTGGCGCAGGTGCCGGCGTAGTGCCCCCAAATTTCAAGGCGCAAATAGATTGCCGGCGTGTAGGGGACGCTATTTGTGAACTTGCCCTCCGTCTTATGGTGAATGCCGCCCGGGTAGGACCCACCCAAAGTGTACGGGATAAAGTCGTTCTGTGAGCAGCCGTCCCAACTCCACCCGTTGGTCGTTCCCCAGCCAGTGGTAGAGCCGCCGCACGGCCCGCCCCAGTCCGATACCTTCTTCGTGGTGTTGTTCCAACACCAGCTAAGGCTTTGGTTGTGCTTGCCTGCTTCTGCGCCCCAAATGCTAAAGCTGATAATCCAGTTGGTACTGGACTTGCAGCCGGAGGCCAGAGTCCCCATCACGGGTTCGCTGCTGATTTCGTAGGTGATGCGCTCACTAGCGCGCCTAGGGTCGCAGTCCAATGCCGATGCATCGGAAGCGCTCAGTTCGCCCTTCGCCTTCAGTTGCTTCACCGTCGAGCGAAACTCAGCGTACTGCGCGTCGCCGACTCGATAGCAGCCCGCGCTCGCGGCATCGGCCGAGGCCGAGGTTGGAACCGCAAGCACCGCAGCGACGAGTGACAACAGTGAGAGCAATGCTGTCACAGCCCAGGCAGGGCGGTACGATGGTGTCGTCCTCATTAGATCTCCGTTCTCGATGGGGACGTGCGGCTGCGGGGTGCATCCCGCAGTCGCACCCGTGTCGGCTTGACCCCTGCCAGGTGGCGAGGTTCTCCCGCTTACGGGGTGTTACCGGCCGGTGTTGTTAACGTACACGAACATCGACCATCATGCTGCCCCGTGCCAAACGCAGCTTGCATCAGCGGCGCGTTCCAGCCCACCGGGGTTCGACGGAGAGATTCACGACAGGCGGCACCCGATGACGCCCGTTACGACGAGCAGGATCGCGGCAGCGGAGCAGCGCGAGGGCCATGATCCGACCGCGTCGATTCGACCCATCATTGTTGGCCGCACGGTGGACACCGACGCCCGCCGCCGCATCCACATGGGGGGACTGCCGCCGACATGAGACGGAGGAACGACGAACTGTAAGCGTGCAGGACCTTGTACCGGAGCGGCCATCGACGTTGCTGTCGACAGCAACGGTGACAGCGACGAGGCAGGACGGAGGCAACCAAGGGCGATGGGTGACGGATCATCGCCCGATGTCAGAGACGGACGTAGACTCCGCCGGACGCGGTGCACAGAGCTTGTAAGCGAGACGTCGACGTTGATCGCAAAATCCGGAACATGCGCGGAATGATCAAGCGCAACGGGTTGGACCAGTCGGACGCAACGCCTGCTAGGACGAGGTGCACCCGAGCAGGCGCTATACCCTTCCTAAACCGTGTGTCGCAGGTTCGAATCCTGCCGGGGGCACCTCCAAGATCAGCTGAGACCGACCCGTCGCTTCGGCGGGAGTCTCTCCGCGCACCATGATTCAACTCTGTGCGTCCCGCCGGGTGACTGTCGTCCTCGCGCCCCTGAGCTGCGCGAACGCGCCGGGATCTACGGCAGCGGCCACCCTTCCCGCCAGTTCACTGCTTGTGATCACATACCACGTCTTCAGTTAGTTGCCTAACGGCAATCGTCCTCAATAGAGGATGCTGCGCAAACGACTCGACGGGGCAGACCATCCAATGATCTCGATGAAAGCCTTCCCGTGCTTTGCCATGACGACGGGGAGGTTCGGTAGTGCGCGTTCTCAGAGTGTTCACGGTCGCGGCGGTTTCCGCCGCGACCGTCCTCATGCCGGTGGCCGGGCCGGTGCTAGCCGCTCCGGAGAAGGCCCCCAAGGCCACCCCGGTGCAGCCCGGCTCGCCGGGCTCCGGTCGCATCGCGCTCGGCCCCAGCAACGGGACGCTCGCGATGGTCCCCGGCGCGGTGGAGGTGCCCAAGGGGACGGGTGCCGGTAACAACGCGACGTTCACCACCTTCGACCTGTCCGACCGGGTGGTTCTCCAGGTCCACGCCGGCTCGGGCAACCTCCTCCTGCGCACCACCGACCTGGTGCTGCCGGGCATCAGCACCAACGTGGTGCTGGGGGCGGCGTTCAACAGCCTGCTTGTCGGCAGTGACATCGAGACCGGCGCGCACGGGCGTGGCTGGCGGGCACGCACGGGCCCGGACACCAAGCTCATCAAGAACTCCGACAACTCGGTGACGTACGCGGCCGCGGACGGGCTGGTCGGCACGTTCACGGCGGTCAGCGGCGGCTACGACACGCCCAAGGAGTTCAAGGGCACGCTGAAGCAGGACGGGTCGGGCTGGAAGTTCACCGAGAACAACGACGGGCGTGAGCTGTACTTCACCTCGTCCGGGCAGCTCGACAAGGTCGAGGACCGCAACGACAACGTCATCGACTACACCTACAACAGCGCGGGCGAGCTGACCAAGGTGGTCACCGACCGGGGTGCCACCGGGGCGCGCACCGCGGTGGTGACGTACAAGAACGGCCGGATCCAGCGACTCCAGCAGGCGGTCGACGCCTCCAACTCGCGGCAGGTCATCTACTCGTACAACAACGCGGGCAACCTGACGCAGATCGTGCCCACCTCCGGGCACGCGGTGAAGTTCGCCTACGACTCGTCGCAGCGGGTCAAGCGGATCACCACCGGGCTCTCCTCCGAGCCGGGCACCGAGACCCGGGTCGAGTACGACAGCCTGCACCGCGTCGCCGCGGTCGCCCGCGTGCTCGAGAACGAGTCGGTGGACAACCCGGACGGCCGACTCGCGATCACCCGGTGGGCGTACACGTCGTCCACCGAGGTCCAGGTGGCCGACCCGAACACCGACATCACCAAGCGGGTGTCGGACGTCGCGCACACCACCTACACGACCGACAGCGACAAGCGGATCACCAAGGCGGTCGACCCGGACGGTAACGAGCGCAACCGCTCCTACACCCCGTACCACGACGTGGCGACCTCGACCGACGCGATGGGGCAGAGCGTCGGCAACAAGTACGACGCCAACAACGGCCAGTCGCTGACCTCGACCACCACGCCGACCGGCGCGTCGAGCACGGCGGCGTACACCAACGCGCCCACGTCGTCCAACCCGACCGCCGGCTACCAGCCCTCGACGGGTGGGGACGCGCAGAAGAACCAGAGTTCGTACTCGTACAACGGCGCCGGCAACAAGATGTCGGCCAAGAACGCCGAGGCGGCCGAGGCCAAGGTCGACTACAACAGTGACGGCACGGTGAAGACCGCCACCGACCCGGCGAACACCAACAACCCGACGAACTACACGTACAACAGCAACAAGCAGCTCACCACCATCACCCCACCGACCGGCAACAGCCTGGCCAAGCGGGAGTTCACCTACGACGCGTTCGGCCGGGTGCGCACCGCCAGCGACGGCGGCGGGCGGGTCACCACCAACGAGTACGACACCGACGACCGCCTCGTCCGGACCACGTACTCCGACGACACCGAGTCGGTGGAGTACGAGTACGACGGCTCCGGCAACCTGATCGAGCGCACCCGCGGCAAGAGCGAGACGTTCGTCTTCGACCGGCTCAACCGGCTCATCCAGCGTGGGCCGGACTACTACCTGACCCAGTACACGTACGACCCGGCCGGGAACCTCACCAAGCTGCACGGTGACTACCGGGGCGACACCGTCTACTCGTACGACAAGCGCAACCTGCTCACGAAGATGGAGGTCGACGGCGCGACCTACACCTTCGAGTACGACAAGGAGGGTCGGCGCACCGACACGAAGCTCAGCGTCGAGGACGCCGGGCCGACCACCACCGCGCACACCAAGCTGACCTACGACAAGTCGGGTCGCATCACCCGCACCACGAGCAAGCGCTGGGAGCGGGTGAACAACGCCGACCAGGAGTTCGTCACGTACGACGTCTCGTACTGCTACAGCAAGCGGGTCGGCACCGCCGCGTGCAACACCACCGACACGACCCAGGACAGTTCGCTGCGCCAGTGGCAGACCGAGCACCACCGCGGTGGAGCCGTGCAGGTCTACACGTACGACAAGGCGAACCGGCTGACCAAGGCCACAAACCTGGCGCCGGGGACGTTCGACTACACCTACGACTCGAACGGCAACCGCACCACCGTCAAGGTCAACGGCACCGAGACGCAGCGGCTGACGTTCAACTCGGCCAACCAGATCACCTCCAGCGGCTACTCGTACGACGGCGCGGGCAACCAGCTCAACGGCTCGGCCACCCGAAGCACCGACTACAACGCGGCCGGGCAGACGACCGGCAACCGGACCAGCGGCAACAAGGACGCCTACTTCCACTATCTGACCGGCGACCAGTCCGAGCTGGACTCCGTCTGGGTGGACGGGGACGACAACGACCAGATGTACTTCGCCTGGGGGCGTGGCTCGCAGGGCGGCACCTCGCTCGACGACTACCAGGCCGTCGACGGTGACACCCACTTCCTCGAGCGGGACGGCACCGGCGCGCTTGTCGGCGTACGGGTCGCCGAGAAGAAGACCGGCAAGTGGGTGCACTACTTCCCGACGATCGACGGCAACGGCTCGGTGGTCGGCCTGACCAACCAGAACGGCACCTACGCCGGCCACTGGACCTACGACCCGTACGGCCGCACCACGAACATCACTGCCAACCAGCCGGTGGTCAACTCGTTCGCGATCGGCTACGCCGGCGGGCTCAGGCACGCCAGCACCGGCCTGACCAAGTTCGGGAAGCGGTGGTACGACCCGGAGACCGGCCGGTTCACCCAGCAGGACAGCCTCAACACCATCGGCGACCCGACGGTGGGCAACAGGTACGCGTTCGCCGGGGCCGACCCGATCAACAACTCCGATCCGACGGGTCTGGTGGTGGCGAGCATCGGCTTCGAGGTCTGCTACGTCATCTGCGCCGGTCTCAACTACGAGATCGACGACCAGGGCAATCAGGGCGTCACCGGCACCATCGGGGTCGGTGCCGGTGGTGGCTTCAACAGTGAGATCGGTGGCGGCACCGTCGAGGAGGGCGTCAGTGGGTACGGCCAGTGCAGCGCCGGGCCGTTCAACGCCACCGTCGAGGAGGACGCGGCGACAGGTGAGGACGAGTACGGCGCCTCGGTCAGCCCGGGCAGCACCGGAGCGGGTTGTTCGCTAGGCATTTCGGGAACACAGAAATTCTGACCCGCACCATCCTCATCGGACGGAGACCGACATGCTGGAAAACCTCGCCGTGGTTGGCGGACCGAAGTCACCAGTCGCCACACCGGTGCTGATCGGCTTCTTCGTCCTCGTGGCGGTCGCCATCGTGGTGATCCTGTTCCTGCGTTCGCGTAACAAGTAGCACCGCAGCATCCGGGCCGGCCGGTCACGACCGGCCGGCCCGGCACACTCACGGGGGGCCGGCACATGCAGAAGAGAACGGCCGCGGCCATGGTCGCGGCGGTGGTCGCAATGTGGTCGCTGGGTTGGATGCTCGGCTCGTCGGCCGGCGCGGAGGATTCCGGTGCCGCGCCCGTCGTTCCGCGGATAACCGACCCGCCCGAGGCGCCGGTGCCGGCCGCCGGCACCGGGCGGGATCCGCTCACCCCGACCGAGACCGCCCGGGCCCGCGAGCTGGCACTGGCCGGGCTGGCCGACGCCGGCCCGACCGGGCCCACCGACGTCACCGGAGCGGCCGGGCCGGAGTTGCTGGCCGTCCGGCGCGCGGACGGCGACGGCACCGCACGCCGAGCCGACGTGCTCACGTACGACTACCGCGGCGACAAGCTGGTCAAGGTCGCGGTCGACCTCACCGCCGGGCGGGTCACCGGCACCTTCACCGCCACCGGCATGCAGCCGCCGGCGACCCCTCGGGAGGTGGCGGCGGCGGTGGACCTGCTCTGGCGGCACGACCTCGGCGAGCTGATGCGCGAGCGGTTCCGGCAGGCCACCGGCGCCGCGCCGGCCACGGCGGCGGAGCTTCAGCCCGGCGCGCAGACCTACACCGGCGAACCGTGCGCGGTGCACCGCTGCGTCCTGCTGCTCCTGCACCGACCGGGCGAGCCCTACGTGGATCTCACCGACCTGGTCGTCGACCTGTCCGCCGGCACCGTCGTCCGTCTGCCCTGAGGAGCCCGCGATGACCAAGCGAACCCTGGCCCTCGGCCTGTCCGCCGTGCTGTCGGTGATCCTGGCTTCCGGGTTGGCCGGCGCCAGCGCCGGCCACGCCGAGGAGCCCGCCACGGTGGCCTGCGGTCCGGCGGCCACCGTCCGCGAGACGCTGCCGGGTGGCACCCGCTGGCAGATGTGTTGGCACGTCGATCCGCAGACCGGCCTGGTGTTGGAGGACGTCGGGCTGAGCTTCCGTGGCGGCCCGGTCACCACCGTGCTGGAGTCGGTGACGCTCGGTCAGCTCAACGTGCCGTACGACACCGGCACCACCGAGTGGAACGACATCACCTCGTACGGCTTCGGCGGCGACGCGATGCAGCGGCTGCCCGAGCGCGAGTGCCCCGGCGGGTCGCGGCGCGCGGCGTACGACAGCGGCAAGGTCCTCTGTGTCGTCGCCGAGCCCACCGGCCCGGCGCAGCGGGTCGCCGACGACGGCTACCTCTACTCCCGGCAGGGTGTCGACCTGGTGCTGCGGACCATCTCCAAGGTCGGCTGGTACGAGTACGTCACCGAGTACCGTTTCGGCGACGACGGCCGGTTCACCGCCCGGCTCGGCGCCACCGGCGACCTGTCCCCGACCGACTACACCTCCGCGCGGTACGGCCAGCCGATCGGCCCGGGCGCCTCGGACCACGCCGCCGCGCACCACCACAACGCGGTCTGGCGGGTCGATCCCGGCCTGGGCAGCGAGCGGGTCGAGCAGTTCGACACCGCCCCCACCGGGCAGCAGGGCCGCCGCTCGGCGATCCTCGCCACCACCCGCACCGCCATCCCCACCGAACGGGCGCTGACTGGCGCGAACCGCAGGTGGTGGCGGGTGGTCAGCGACGCCGCGCCGAACGCCGACGGGCACCCGCGCTCCTACCAACTCGTGACCGGCGCGAACGACGACTACGAGAGCCGGCCCGAGATGGCACCCGACCTGACCGTCACCGAGGCCCGCGCCTGCGAGAAGTTCGCCTCGTTCAACCTGGACCCGGAGTGCGCGGCCCGCTCCGTGGTGGACTACGTGAACGGCGAGACGTTGACCGACCCGGTGCTGTGGGTGCGGATCGGCTTCCACCACCTGCCGCGCGACGAGGACCAGAGCCCGATGCGGGTGCACTGGCAGGGCTTCGACCTGCTGCCCCGCGACCTGACCGCCACCAACCCGTTGGCCCCGAGCGCACGGGCGAGCATCAACGGTCGCCCCTGAACGGGCTGGCGGACCCCGGACGGGGCGACTCAGACGGCGTAGATGAGCTTGACGCCGTCCAACCCGAGGGCTGCCGCCCGTGACCCGCGGACCCCGCTGTTGAGGTTGCGCCAGGCGTTGTTGCTCGCCGCCTCGTGCACCCACCCGTCGACGACGGTGTAGATGTGCTTCACCCCGTTGACGGTGAGCGCGGCGAGGGCGGTGCCCTGCGCGCCGTGGATGCCGGTCCACAGGTTGGCCCAGCCGGCGTTGCTGGCGGCCTCGTAGATCCGCCCACCGTTGAGCGCGTAGATGATCTTCGTGCCGCCCAGGGTGGTCGCCGCTACCGCCTCGGCCGGGACACCCGTGTTCAGGTTCCGCCAGGCGTTGGCGCTGTGCGCCTCGTGTATGTAGCCGCCGACGATGCTGTAGACGTACATGACGCCGTTGAGGGCGATCACCGAGATCGAGGACGAACTCGCGCCGCCGATGCCGGTGTTGAGGTTGCGCCAGGCGTTGTTGCTCGCCGCCTCGTGCACCCACCCGTCGACGACGGTGTAGATGTGCTTCACCCCGTCGACGGTGAGCGCGGCCAGGGCGGTGCCCTGCGCGCCGTGGATGCCGGTCCACAGGTTGGTCCAGCCGGTGTCGCTGGCGGCCTCGTAGATCCGGCCACCGTTGAGCGAGTAGAGGATCTTGGTGGATCCCAGTGTGATCGCGGCCGCCGCCGTGCCGGTCACCGCGCCCGTGCTGCCGGAGACCGGCAGGGCACGCCAGCCGGCGTTGCTTGCCGCCTCGAACACCTGACGGGGCTGGTCGGCCGGGTTCTGCTGGATGTAGACGAGCGGACTGATCAGGGCGCCGGACGGGTTGATCATGTGCCAGTGCAGGTGCGGTCCCGTCGAGCTGCCCGAGCCGGGTGCGCCGGCCGCGCCGCCGGAGCGGCCCACGATCGTGCCCGCGCCAACGCTGGAGCCGTCGGCGAGCAGGAACTGCGACAGGTGCAGGTACTGGCTGCGGTAACCGTCCGCGTGGTGGATCGTGACGGTGTGCCCGCCCCCGCCGTTGTTCGGGATGTTCTGGATGGTGCCCGCGCCGCAGGCCGGCAGCGCCGTGCCCACCCCCATCCCGAAGTCGATGCCACCGCGCGAGCCGCGCCGGAGGTGGCCCTCCCAGGTGTCGGTGATCGGGTAGGCGGTGAACGGGTTGTAGATCGCGGGCGCGGCCTGCGCGACCCCGGGGGCCAGGAGGCCACCGGTGCCGAGGGCGCCCGCGCCCAGCGCCGCCGCGCGCAACACCGTGCGGCGACTCACGGTGTGGCCTGGCGTGTCGTCACCGCAGCAGCCGCCTTCGATCCCGCGCGTCATTCCCGCTCCCTCCGCTCCCGGCACCATATCTACGGAGGTTAATGGGTGGATCGCTCTGGCGGTACCGGAGCCACCAGACGTTGATCAGAGCGTCGGTAGCTGTTCGGCTCGGGTGACCACGTGGTCGATGAGGCCGTACTCCCGGGCCTGCTCGGCGGTGAACCACCGGTCCCGGTCCCAGTCGCGCTGGATCTCGTCGAGGGTCCGTCCGCTGTGCTCGGCGATCAACTCCTGCATGGTGCGCTTCACGTGCAGCATGTTCTCCGCCTGGATGGTGATGTCCGCGGCCGTCCCGCCCATCCCGCCGGACGGCTGGTGCATCATGATCCGCGAGTGTGGCAGCGCGTACCGCTTGCCGGCCGCGCCCGCGCAGAGCAGGAACTGCCCCATCGAGCCGGCGAACCCGAGCGCCAGCGTCGCCACGTCGTTGCGGACGTAGCGCATCGTGTCGTAGACCGCCATCCCCGCGCTCACCGACCCGCCCGGCGAGTTGATGTAGAGGTAGATGTCCCGGTCGGCGTCCTCGGCGGCGAGCAGCAGGATCTGCGCGCAGATCTGGTTGGCCGATTCGTCGGTCACCTCGGTGCCGAGGAAGACGATCCGCTCCCGGAGCAGTCGCTCGAACACGTGGTCACCGAAGGACGGTTGCCCACCGTTGAGCATCTGCACGCCGTACCCCATCATGTGCCGCCGCCTTCCGCCGTGCCGGCGGGCGGTGGGCCACCCGGTGGACCGGCCCTTCCAGCGTGCGGCGAGGGCGGTGGCCGGCCCAGTGATTCTGCCGCCGGCAGATCCGCCGACGGCAGAACCCACGCGGCCTACGCGACGGTCAGCCGCCGCAGGCCCAGCCGGGTCTGTGCGCAGTCAGCCAGGGCAGCGGTACGCGGACCGGGGCGCGAGCCACCAGCGGAGGCATTTCCGTCGACGCTGAGGGTCGGCCCGCTCGCCACCGGCGCGCGGTGCAGGACGAACCCGCTGACACGTGGACCCACCAGCAGGGTGGCGTTGCCGATCTCCCGCCGAGTCGCATCGACCCGCTCCAGGTGGGTGAGCGCGGCGCGTGGCGCGACCGGCAGGCGCGGCTCGACCCGGCGCATGTCGTCGCGGGCCTCGCCCAGCAGGTCGGCGAGGCTGATGCCGAGCGCTCGGCAGATCGCGGCCAGCACCTCCGACGAGGCCTCCTTGCGGCCCCGCTCGACCTCTGAGAGGTAGGGCACGGAGACATCGGCCGACGCGGCAACCTCGCGCAGCGTCCGGCCCTGGCGCTGACGGTGGCGACGGAGCACTCCACCGATGACTCGTCGCAGCAACGACATGCCGGCCTCACTTTCGCGGTCGTCGTCGGGAACACCCCCATCATGCCCGTCCCCGGCCGTCCGGGCTGACCCGTCCGGGTCCGCGCCGCTCCCACGGCGCGGACCCGGGTCGTTCACCGGCTCAGGTGGGTGTGCCAGGTGGCCGGGTCGGGTACCAACGTGACCGCCGGGAACAGGGCCCGGGTGCCACCGGCCGGGAGCAGGGCGCTGTCGTAGATCGACACGTTCGCCCCGTCGACGTCGTAGACGGTCAGCGACTCGTTGCCGTTCTCTCCCCTGAACCGCGCCGGGTGCCCATCCAGGGTGGTGTTCGGGTCGACGAACGCCCGGTCGGCGGGGTCGGTCACGTTGCGGTAGCGGGAGATGCCGACGCTCAACGTCCGGGCCCGCTGCTGACCGGGGTCGGCGGTGGCCGGTTCCGGAGTCCAGGTCCAATCCGCGTACCAGGTTCTGGGCTCGTCGAGTGACTCGGACACGTTGAGCGTGATCATCCGCAGGTTGGCAGGTACGCCCGCCACGGTCGCCGGCATCGGAACGGCATCGGTGCCGAAGCGCAGCGAACCGGCCACCCGCGCCGCCACGTCCCGCACGTCCGATTCGATCCCGAACACCCGGACCTGTGCCCAACCGTCCGGGGCGTACCGCCAGCGCAGGATCGCCTCCGATTTCTCGGCACCCGAGTAGCTGACGAAGACGCTGTCGCCGCCGTTGAGTCGAGGGCCGGCGGTGGACTCACCGACCACCGCGGGTTCACCGCTGTCCCGCTGCGGTGCCGATGGCTGCATCCCCCTGGGCAGGAGTGCGACCGCCACGAACTGACTCCTGTCGTCGTTGCGGCCGTTGGTCGCGCTGAGGTACACACCGGTACCGGAGAGCAGCAGCCCGGCCTGGTAGTGAAGATCGCGCATCCCGTCCGGCAGCCAGCCGAACCGGACGTACACCCGCTGTGGGTCGACAGTGGTGAGCGCTGCCGGCAGCCCGGTCTCGCCGTCGGCGGCCGCCGGGCCGGCCGGACCGGTGGCGGGCGTGCGGTCCGGGATCAGCAGGTCGGGGACGGTGAGCCCGCCGACGGTCAGCGCCGCCGCCAGCAGTGCGGCGCCGGCTCCCCGGGCGAGGCGGCGCTGCCGCCGCGCGGTGGTCATCGCCCGGCCCACGTCCAGCACCGTGGAGGGCTGCTCGGCGGATTCGACCTCGGTCAGCATCAGGTCGCCGATCTGGCGTTCGTCAAGCATCGTCGCTCCTCTCAGTTGGCGGTCAGGGTGGGGGTGAGCAGGCTGCGCAGGGTGGCCAGGCCCTTGGCGGTCTGGCTCTTCACCGTCCCCGTCGAGCAGCCCATGGCTCGGGCGGTCTCCTCGACGCTGAGGTCCTGGAAGTACCGCAGCACCAGCACCGCACGCTGCCGGGGCGGAACGTTGCGCAGCGCGCCGACGAGGGTGATCCGGTCGGTGGGATCGGTGGTGGCGCTCGCCCGCTCGGGGAGCGCGGCGCCGAGCCGGACCCGGGACCAGCGCAGCCGTCGCTCGTCGATCAGTCGTCGCACCAACATGGTGCGGACCAGGGCGTCCAGGTGATCGGCCTGCCGCGCCTTGGTCCACGAGCGGTACAGCTCGGTGAGCACCCGTTGCAGGATGTCGTCCCCCCGGTCCCAGTCCCCGCACATCAGGTAGGCGGTGCGCCGCCACCGCACCATCCGGGACCTGACGTACTCGGTGTATTCGTGGTCGGCCTCGGCTCGCCGTCTGCCGCTTGTCGTCACGAGGGTCGCGCCCCCTCCGTCTACCGGCCTGCGCCGGTTCGTCGTTGTCGTCAGGTAGTCGGGTGGGGGAGCGGTGCGGGTTGTCCGGTGTGCAACCCGGACGTGCGATCGATGCCGTACCCGCTATGTTGTGGGCGTGCAGGAGACGGCGGGGGAGCAGGTTCGACGGTGATCCATTTTCCCGCGCAGCGGCGGGGCCCACTGAGCGCGCTGAGCCTCCGGCTCGCGGCCGCCCTGGGCCTGGTCTTCGCTGTGGTCGCCGCGGTCTACCTGGGCCGGGACGGCTACCGCGATGTCAACGAGGACGGGCTCACCCTCCTCGACTGCTTCTACTACGCGGTCGTGTCGCTCTCCACCACCGGCTACGGCGACATCACCCCGGCCGCGCCGTCGGCCCGGCTGGTGAACGTCCTCTTCATCACCCCGGCCCGAGTGATCTTCCTGATCATCCTGGTCGGCACCACCCTTGAAGTTCTGACCGAGCAGTACCGGACCGGCCGTCGCCTGTCGCGGTGGAGGAGAGCCGTGAAGGACCACGTCATCATCTGCGGCTACGGCACCAAGGGGCGCAGCGCTGTCTCGGCCCTGATGGAGAACGGCCTGGACCGCTCGCGGATCGTGGTCGTGGAACGCAGCGCCGCCGCCCTGCGGCAGGCCACGTCCGCCGGCCTGGTGGCGATCGAGGGGTCGGCGACCCGCTCGTCGGTGCTGAACGAGGCGCACGTCAAGAACGCCAAGGCCGTCATCATCGCGACCGACAGTGACGACGCGTCGGTGCTCGTCGCGCTGACGGTACGGCAGCTCACCGCCGGTCAGGTCCGCATCATCGCGGCGGCCCGGGAGGCGGAGAACGCGCCACTGCTGAAGCAGAGTGGTGCGCACCACGTGATCGTCTCCTCGGCCACCGCAGGCCGGCTGCTCGGCCTCTCCACCTCGGCGCCGCCGCTCATCGACGTGGTGGAGGACCTGCTCACCCCGGGTCAGGGCATGGCGCTGGCCATGCGTTCGGCAGAGCGGGACGAGGTGGGGCGCTCGCCGCGCGAACTGGACTCGCTGGTGATCGCTCTGGTGCGGCGGGGCAAGGTGGTCACCCTGGCCGACCGGGCCGGTGCGGTGATCGAGACCGGCGACATGCTGGTGCACGTACGCGACGACCGTCCCCAGTCGGCCACGACCGCCTGACCGTCCCGCCCGCCGCTGGGTGACGCGGCGTCAGCAGGTGTCGTCGGTGGCGCAGATCGCCTCGGTGCAGGTGATCGGCGTGCCGGTGGAGGCCCGGCTGAGCAACTCGTAGAGCGTCTCCCGCTCGGCCGGATTCAGCGCGCCCAGCACCTCGTCCTCGGCGCTGGCAAGCGCACATTCCGCCTCGCTGAGGCGTTTCGCACCGTTTTCGGTGAGTTCGACGACATGTCGGCGGCGGTCCTCGGGGGAGCGCCGGCGCTCGATCAGCTGCTCCGCCTCCAGGTCGTTGAGCAGCCCGACGATGTTGGTGCTGTCCATCTCCAGGATGGCGGCGAGCGCCTGTTGACCGGTGCCGCCGCCGGCGCGCAGCACGGTGAGCGCGACCAGGTGCCGGGGGCGTAGCCCCAGCGGCGCGAGCACCGACTCCGACCGTAGCCGCATCCGCCGGGCCAGGTGGTCCAGGAGCGCGCCCGAGCGGTGCTCGGAGGTGTCGAGCGGCTGGGCGGACATGTGACCCAGTCTACCGACCCAGCGGAACATCTGCCTGCTATAAATAGTTGGTGCTCCACAGACGATCCCTGAAGGAGAAATGATGCATCTGCTGCATATTGACTCGAGCATCCGCGGTGACTGGTCGGTCAGCCGGCGGCTCACCGCCCGCGCCGTCGACACCTGGCGTGCGGCGCACCCGGACGGCACCGTGACCTACCGGGACCTGGGCGCCGAACCGCTGCCACACCTGGACGCGGACGGCGGCCTCGCCCGGATGACGCCGCCGGACCAGCACAGCCCGGCGCAGCGCGACTCCTGGGAGCTAAGCGAGCGGCTGGTCGACGAGGTGAAGCGGGCCGACGTCGTGCTGCTCGGCCTGCCGCTCTACAACTTCGGAGCGCCCAGCAGCGTCAAGTCCTGGGTCGACCACCTGATCGTTCCCGGACTGGCGTACGACCCGACGACGCAGGAGGGTCTGCTCGGCGGCCGCGAGTTCGTGGTGCTCGCCACCCGAGGCGGCGGCTACGGCGAGGGCACCCCCCGCTCCGGTTGGGACCATGCCGAGCCGTGGCTTCCGCACGGCCTGTCGATGACCGGCATGCAGCCGCGCTTCATCAGCGCCGAGCTGACCCTGGCACCGTCGGTGCCGGCGATGGCCGAGCTGATCCCGCTGCACGAGGCGAGCCTCGCGGCGGCCGAGAAGGAGATCGACAACCTCTGGACGCCGGCCACCGCCAAGCGCTGAGGCATCGTCGGTACGACGAGAAGAGCGGCCGCCCCCGTATCGGGGACGGCCGTTCTCGTCACGGACTGCTGATCAGACGATGGTCCAGGTGTCGCCGCTGCCCAGCAGGCCGGCGAGCTGCTGCTCGGGGGTCTCGGTGACCTTCGCCTTCGCCGTGGCCAACTGCTCCTGCACCACGCTGTCGTAGGACGGTCGGGCCACCGAGCGGAACACACCGATCGGCGTGTTGCGCAGGTCCAGGCCGGGCAGCCGGGACAACGCGAAGGCGTACGCCGGGTCGGTCACCGTCGCGTCGTGCACGACGATCTCCTCCGGGCGGACCGAGCTGGTCTCCCGGACCTCCAGGCCGAAGGCACCCGGCGGGTGCACCACGCAGAACTGCCCGTCGGCCCCGAAGGTGATCGGCTGGCCGTGCTCCAGGCGGATCAGGTAGTCGTCCCTGGTGGACGGGTCCTTGAGCTGCTCGAACGCGCCGTCGTTGAAGATGTTGCAGTTCTGGTAGATCTCCACGAAGGCCGAACCCTCGTGCTCCGCGGCGGCCCGCAGCACCGACTGGAGGTGCTTGCGGTCGGAGTCGATGGTGCGGCCGACGAAGCTGGCCTCCGCGCCCAGGGCGAGTGAGAGCGGGTTGAACGGGGCGTCCGCCGAGCCGGCCGGGGTCGACTTGGTGACCTTGCCGACCTCGGAGGTCGGCGAGTACTGGCCCTTGGTCAGACCGTAGATCCGGTTGTTGAACAGCAGGATCTTGAGGTTGACGTTGCGCCGCAGCGCGTGGATCAGGTGGTTGCCACCGATGGAGAGCGCGTCGCCGTCGCCGGTGACCACCCAGACCGACAGGTCCGGCCGGGACACCGACAGGCCGGTCGCGATCGCCGGGGCCCGACCGTGGATCGAGTGCATGCCGTACGTGTTCATGTAGTACGGGAAGCGGGACGAGCAGCCGATCCCGGAGACGAAGACGGTGCGCTCCCTGGGGATGTTCAGCTCCGGCATGAACTGCTGGATGGCCGCCAGGATCGCGTAGTCACCGCAACCGGGGCACCAGCGCACCTCCTGGTCGGACTTGAAGTCCTTCGCGGTGAGCTTGACGGCGACGGGCTCAGACATTCTTCAGCACCTCTTCAAGCGTCGTCTCCAGCTCGGCGGCCGTGAACGGCAGGCCGCGGACCTGGTTGTAGCTGATCGCGTCGACCAGGTAGCGGGCCCGGATGACGTGGGCGAGCTGACCCAGGTTCATCTCCGGGATGACCACCTTGTCGTACGACCGCAGCACCTCACCGAGGTTCGCCGGCATCGGCGCCAGGTGCCGCAGGTGCGCCTGGGCGATGGACAGGCCACGCTGGCGTACCCCGCGGCAGGCCGCACCGATCGGCCCGTACGTCGAGCCCCAGCCGAGCACCAACACCCGGGCGTCGCCGTCCGGGTCCTCCACCTCGATGTCCGGCACCGGGATGGTCTCGATCCGGGCGGCCCGGGTGCGCACCATGAAGTCGTGGTTGGCCGGGTCGTAGGAGATGTCCCCGGTCTTGTCGGCCTTCTCCAGGCCGCCGATCCGGTGCTCCAGGCCCGCCGTGCCGGGGATTGCCCACGGCCGCGCCAGGGTCTGCGGGTCACGCAGGTAGGGCAGGAAGGTGGTGCCGTCCTCGCCGTTGGGCTTGGTGGCGAACTCGACCCGCAGGTCGGGCAGCGACTCCACATCGGGCAGCAGCCACGGCTCCGAGCCGTTGGCGACGTAGTTGTCGGACAGCAGGATCACCGGGGTGCGGTAGGTGAGCGCGATCCGGGCCGCCTCGAGTGCCGCGAAGAAGCAGTCCGACGGTGACCGGGGCGCGATCACCGCGACCGGGGCCTCGCCGTGCCGACCGTAGAGCGCCATGTTGAGGTCGGCCTGCTCGGTCTTGGTCGGCATGCCCGTCGACGGGCCGGCGCGTTGCACGTCCACGATCACCAGCGGCAGCTCCAGCGCCACCGCGAGCGAGATCGTCTCGCTCTTGAGCGCCACACCGGGGCCGCTGGTGGTGGTCACCCCGAGCGACCCGCCGTAGGAGGCGCCGAGTGCGGCGCCGACGGCGGCGATCTCGTCCTCGGCCTGCATGGTGAGCACACCGAAGCGCTTGTGCTTGCTCAGCTCGTGCAGGATGTCCGACGCGGGCGTGATCGGGTACGCGCCGAGGAAGACCGGCAGCCCGGAGCGGACCCCGGCGGCGACGAGCCCCAGCGAGAGCGCCGCGTTGCCGGTGATGTTGCGGTAGGTGCCCGGCTTCATCTTCGCCGGCTTGACCTCGTAGCGGACCGCGAAGTCCTCGGTGGTCTCGCCGAAGTTCCAGCCGGCCTTGAAGGCGGCGACGTTCGCGGCGACCAGCTCGGGACGGGCCGCGAACTTGCGCTCCAGGAAGCGCAGGGTCGACTCGTAGGGCCGGGAGTACATCCACGAGAGCAGGCCGAGGGCGAACATGTTCTTCGACCGCTCGGCGTCCTTCTTGGACACCTGATGGGCGGCGAGCGCGCCAACGGTCATCGAGGTCAGCGCCACCGGGTGCACGACGTAGCCGACGAGCGAGTCGTCGTCCAGTGGGCTGGTCTGGTAGCCGACCTTGGCGAGGTTGCGCTTGGTGAACTCGTCGGTGTTGACGATGATGTCCGCGCCGCGCGGCAGGTCGGCCAGGTTGGCCTTGAGGGCCGCCGGGTTCATCGCCACCAGCACGTTTGGCGCGTCACCAGGTGTGAGGATGTCGTAGTCGGCGAAGTGCACCTGGAAGCTCGACACACCCGGCAGGGTGCCGGCGGGAGCCCGGATCTCGGCGGGAAAGTTCGGCAGCGTCGAGATGTCGTTGCCGAGCTGCGCCGTCTCCGAGGTGAACCGGTCCCCGGTCAGCTGCATGCCGTCGCCGGAGTCACCGGCGAACCGGATGACCACCCGGTCGAGTTGACGGATCTGCTTGGTCACTGTGCCACCTTCGTTCGCGACTGCGGGGCTCGCCCGGCCACGGAACCTCCTTGACGCAACGCTCCACCGCACCGCCCAGGCTGGTCCGGCCGCTGTCGTTCCTCACCTGAGAGCCTACGTCTAAGGGAGACCTAACCACCGCCGGAGGTCCGCCGACTGGGACCCGACCGGGAGGAGAAGTGCCCGCCTTTGCGGTGTTACGCCCCGCCCGCCGTAATTCAGATCACCACCCGGTCGCGTCGATGACCCCGGCCGCACCGGTGCCGGGCCCATCCGTCGATCAGTCGGCGGGGCTTGGCGCGGGCTCGGGCGCCGGGCCGCCGAACCGACGGCGCAGCGAGGTCGTGGCCAAGGTGAGGGCCAGCGCCCCCAACAGTGCGGAGACCACGATCAGGATGACCGCGGTGCGCCGCACCGAGGTCATCCCGCCGTCTCCGCTCGCGGCCCCGGCCGGGAGCACGCCCTGCGAGCCGGTCGGTGCGGGCGGGGAGACCACCGGCGTGGCGAGGGCGGCCGCCGCGGTGATCCGGAAGCTCATCTGCACCCGACGGGTCGGGCCGCTGCGCGGATCGAGCTGACCGATCAGGGCGCCGGACAACGGCGCTTCCCGCTGGGCCTGCGGCGTCGCCTCCACCGGCAACTGCACCTCGGCGGTCGCGCCGGCCAGCACCACACCGGCGTCGCAACGGGTACGCGTCGGGTCGACCGCCACGCAGCCGAGCGGTGGGGTCGGCACGGTCACCCCGGCCGGCAGGACGACCTCGACCCGGCCGGCGGCGTCCACCGTGCCGGTGTTGCCAAGCCGGAGCGTGAGGACGCTCGGGCCGCCGCTGATGTCGAAGGCCACCTCGTCGGCGGCGAGCGCGATGCCGGGCATCGGCGGGCCGGGCGGAAAGAGCACCGCGAAGCCCTGGTCGTCGGTCGCCTCGCCGGGCACCCCCGGCGCGTCCGCGACGACCTGGACGGAGCCGCTGAGCGGCATCTGCTTCCACGCCGTGCCGGCGACCCGCAGGCGCAGCACCGTGCTGAACCGGGCACCCGCCTCGGCCGTCCAGGCCCCACAGCGGTACGCCCCGCCGCCGGCGGCGGCACAGCCCCTGGTGCCGGCGTCGGTAAGCCCGGCGGGCAGCGTGTACGACAGTCGGATCCGCTCCGCGGTGCTGCCGGTGTTGTGCACCGTGACCTGCAGGGTGGCGGCGGTGCTCGCGGTGTTCCAGTACGCCTCGGTGACGGTGACGTCGCCGGTGGTGACCTGCACGGCAAGCGGGCTCTGCTCCGGCGGCGCTGACACCGGCGCGGGCGGACGGATCGGTGGGGCCGGGGGGTTCGGCGCGATCGGAGGAGCCGTCGGGGGCGCCGGGGTGGGCGGTCGGGTGGTGCTGACCGGCGCGGGCGCGGTGGTGGTCGGCGCCGGGGGGACCTCCGGGGCGGTGGTCACCGGCGCTGCCGGCGTCGTCGCCGGAGGGGGTGGGGTGGTCTCCGGTGCCGGCTCGCTCGGCTCGGGTTCGCCGCCCGGGACCTCGGTCGGGGTGGGCTCCTCCGCCGGTGTGGTCGGGGGGCCCTCCTCTCCGGGCTCGTTCACCGGGTCGGCCGACGTCGCGGCCGGGTCGACGTCCGGGGTGGCCGCGCTGGCCCAGCCCGGGCCCGCAGCGAGCGCCGCGAACAGACCGAGCGCGAGCGCGGTCGCCAGCAGAGGTGTGGCACGCCGCCCCTCCGCCCGGTAACCGGGCGGTGCCTTCACGCGGGCCATCTGTCCTCCGGTGACATGGGTGGGCGTTCAGTATTCGGTAACAGTTGCCTCAGCGCACTAGTCCCATCTGGAAACAAATCCGTAACGTGTTTGGGACGGCCCGTCCGAGTGGACGGTAGGCTGCCGACTGTGACCGGATACCTGGGCTCGTACGCGACGCTCGGGCTCCTGCTGCTCGCCAGCGTTCTCTTCTTCGTTACGGCGTTCTCGGCCAACCGGGTGTTACGCCCGGCACGTCCGGCCGACCCGCCGGGTAAGCGGGCCAGCTACGAGTGCGGGCTCGACCCGGTCGGTGCCGACTGGGCGCAGATGCAGATCCGCTACTACGTGTACGCCTACCTCTACGTGCTGTTCGCGGTCGAGGCGGTGTTCCTCTTCCCCTGGGCGGTGGTCTTCGACCGACCGGGCTTCGGTCTGGTGACGGTGGTGGAGATGGCGGTGTTCGTGGCGGTGCTCGCGCTCGGCATCCTCTACGCCTGGCGCAGGAACATCCTCCGCTGGAGCTGAGCGCTACGGCCTCCGGCGATCGTGTCGGTCCGTCCGGCCGTTCGCTGTCGGTTACCGCGACAACCGGTCAGGCCAGCCCCCGCCGGGTCGCCGTGGGCGGGCGGTCGCCGCGGATCGAGGCCACCAGATCCAGCACCCGACGGGTCGGGCCGACCTGATGGGCCCGGAACACCCGGGCGCCGAGCCAGGCTGAGACCGCCGTCGCGGCGAGCGTCCCCTCCAGCCGCTCGGCCACCGGCAGGCCCAACGTCTCACCGATGAAGTCCTTGTTGGAGAGCGCCACAAGCACCGGCCAGCCGGTTGCGGTCAGCTCGTCCAGTCGGCGGGTGATCTCCAGCGAGTGTCGGGTGTTCTTGCCGAAGTCGTGCGCCGGATCGATGAGGATCCCGTCGGGGCGTACCCCCGCCGCCGCCGCGCGCTCGGCGAGCCCGGTCACCGTCGCGACCACGTCGGCGACCACGTCGGTGAAGGCCGCCCGGTGCGGTCTGGTCCGTGGTGTGAGGCCGCCGGCGTGCGAACAGACCAGGCCGGCGCCGGTCCGCGCGGCCACCCGCATCAACGCGGGGTCGGCACCCGACCAGGTGTCGTTGAGGAGGTCGGCGCCGGCCGCCACGGCCTCCGTCGCCACCTCGGCCCGCCAGGTGTCGATGGAGATCACCACGTCGGGAAACGCGGCTCGGACGGCGGCGATGGTGTCCACCGTGCGGCGGATCTCCTCGGCGACGTCGACCTCGGCGCCGGGGCCGGCCTTGACCCCGCCGATGTCGATGATGGCCGCGCCCTCGTCCACCGCCCGCTCCACCGCCCGTAGGGCGCTGTCGGCGGCGTAGGTGGCCCCTCGGTCGAAGAAAGAGTCCGGCGTGCGGTTGATGATCGCCATCACCACCAGCTCGCCGGGGGCGAACGTGTGCCCACCCAGCCGAAGCGCCCCGGCCATGCCCGCCTCCTGGAAGTTCGCGCCGTCGCCGCCGCGTCGGCCGGTCCCGACGCTAGTCGGTCGCCCGTCCGCGATCCGCCCCGGGCGTCGGCACCGATCACGATCGGGACGGGTGGCGGGGTCGCTCCGGGCCGGCTGCCATGCCACGATCAGTACATGGGTCAGCTTCTGCTCCTCCTGGTCGTGGCGTTGACCGTCGCGGCGGTGATATTCGGCGTGACGGTGCTGGTCAGCGGCCGTGATCCCGGGCTGGTGCCAGCCGAGCCGGATTCGCAGGCCGTGGCGTTGCCGGGCAGCCGCCCGCTGCGCGAATCCGACGTGGGGGCGGTCCGTTTCGACACCGGGCTGCGCGGGTACCGGATGGACCAGGTCGATCAGGCGATGCGCCGTGCCGCCTACGACATCGGCTACAAGTCCGAGCTGATCGGCGTACTGGAGTCGGAGGTCATCGCGTTGCGTGAGGGGCGCACCGACGACGCGGACGTGCTGCGCCAGGCCCGCGAGCAGTCCGTCAGCAAGGCGACGACCGCCGACGAGGCCCAGGTGACGCCCGCAGAGGCGGCGGAACCGGGCGGGGCGGCAGAGCCGGGTACGGCGGCCGAGCCAGGCAAAGACGCGCCGCTGAACGGCGAGGCCGGTTCGGCCCCGGTCGGCTCGACGACCCCCGGCTCGTTGCCGGCCGCCACCTCGTCCCCGGCGGATTCCGATGGTGTGGCGCCTGCCGCGACCCCCGCCGACGACGAGTCGGCCGATCGTGGGCAGCCCGCCGACGGCACCGAGAAGCGCGACGCGGTGGTCCGGTCGGAGTCCGCGTGACCGACCCGGAGGGTGCCGACGATCTTCGGGAGGCGGCCCGACCGGGTGCTGGTGAGGTGACCGCGACGGTGATCGTCGACGCACCGGCGGAGCGGGTCTTCGCCGCCCTGCTCGCCTGGGAACGTCAGTCCGACTGGATCCCGTTCACCCGCGTCCGAGTGGTCGAGGGCGACGGGCGCGAGGGCAGCCGGATCGAGGCGGTGACCGCGATCGGCCGGGCGACCCTGCGCGACGAGATGCGGGTGGTCCGGGTCGACGAGCCGTACGAGATCGGCGTCGTGCACCACGGCCACCTCCTGCGTGGCCCGGGGGTGCTGCGCTGTACCCAGCTTGGCCGGGACCGCACCCAGGTCGTCTGGCACGAGTGGTTCCACCTGCCGGGCGGCCGAGCCGGTCGACTGGCCTGGCCGGTGCTCTGGCCCGGCTCCAAGCTCGGCCTCACCCAGGCGCTGAAGAGGTTCGCCCGCCTGGTCGAGCAGGGCCGGTTGCCCTGACCGTGCGGCCCGGTGTCGGTGCCATGCCCTAGCGTGGGCGAGGTGACTGACCTGGTGATCGGCGCCGACGGGCTGGCGCGCTGCGCCTGGGGGTCGAGCACCCCCGACTACGCCGTCTACCACGACACGGAGTGGGGGCGGCCGCTGCGCGGCGACGACCAGCTCTACGAGCGGATGACGCTCGAAGCGTTCCAGTCCGGGTTGTCCTGGCTGACCATTCTGCGCAAGCGTCCGGCGTTCCGGCTGGCCTTCGACGAGTTCCACCTGCCGACCGTCGCCAGCTACGACGACTCCGACGTGACCCGGCTGCTCGCCGACGCCGGCATCGTCCGTAACCGGGCCAAGATCGAGGCGGCGATCGCGAACGCCCGCGCCGCACTGGAGCTGCCGGAGGGTCTGTCCGTGCTGCTCTGGTCCTTCGCGCCGGAGCGCCGGCCGGCCCGCCCGGCCTCGTTCGCCGAGCTCGCGCCGATCACCCCGGAGTCGACGGCGATGGCCAAGGCCCTGAAGAAGCGCGGCTTCCGGTTCGTCGGCCCGACCACCGCGTACGCGCTGATGCAGGCCACCGGCATGGTCGACGATCACATCGTCGGCTGTCACGTCACCGTCCCACCGGTGGCGTGATGAGATGTCAGACATGACGACCGAGACCGCGCACCGGGCCGGTGCGGCCGGCCACACCGACGGGGTGGGCACCTGGGCGGTGCTGCTGCCCGCCGAGCGCTACGAGGCCGAGCGGCTCGTGCACCACGACACGCTGGAGCTGACCGGGCTGACCGGTGTCGTCCGGCCGGCCCCGGGCGACCAGGTGGCCGTTCTGGTCGACGGGCCGCCACGGCTGGTTGCCCTCGGTCGGGTCAGCGCGCCGGGGCAGCGCCACCGCGAGGACCCGGACGACCCGCAGTCCCCGGTCGAGCCGGAAACGCTCGTCGTCGCGTACACCCGGAGGGTCTTCGACGAGCCGGTGCCGGCCGACCTGCTGACGCTCGACGGGCCGGTCACCGCCCTCGACCCGGCGGCCTTCCGGGCGCTCGCCGACCAGCTCGGCCCGCCCCCGGCCCGGCGCACCTGGCTGGTCAGCCTCGACCTGCCGATCGAGGCCGGCACGCCGGCCGAGGCGGTTCGTCTGTTCTGGTCCTACGTGCAGGAGTTGGGGCCCCGGGAGCTGCCCGCGTTCGTCTCGCCGGCCGGTGACGAGCTGGCCATGCAGGCTTTCGTGCTGGGCGAGCAGGCCAACCAGGATCCGGAAGAGGACGACTAGAACCGTGCCGTTCGGTTGGGCGGTTCGCTCCAGGCCATCAGGGTGAGCTGACCCGCCTCGTGTCGTTCGAGGCAGTCGACGACGCCCTGGCCTCGGCGCGACGCTGCCAGCGGTGGCCACGCCGACGCCCAGCACCCACGGCAGGGTAACCGCTGCTCACCCCTGCGGCCGCTGCATCTTTATATTTCCATTTAGCGATGTTAGCGTTAACTTTCGTCGTCGTCTGCCGGATCGGCATGACCTTCGGCGGAGGCCCCGTGGGATCGGAGGATGCTTATGACCACATCCGGCAGGATTCTTCGCGTGCGTTCGGTGGCGGTGGTGACGGTGTGCGCTCTCGCCGCCGCTGTCCCGATGGCTTCTGCCGCGTCCGCCTCCGCGACCATCACCGTGGCCGCCGACGGCAGCGGCAACTACACGAACGTGCAGGCGGCGATCGACAGTGTCGCGGCGAACAACGGCGCTCCGGTCACCATCACCATCAAACCCGGCACCTACCGGGGCGTGGTCACCATCCCGGCCAACAAGCCCTACCTCACGTTGGCCGGCGCCGGCGGCTCCGCCGCCCAGGTGGTGATCGTCGAAGGGCACGCGGCAGGCCAGATCAAGCCCGCTGGCGGTACCTACGGCACGTCCGGCAGCGCCTCGGTCTTCGTCAACGCCAATGACACCACGATCAAGAACCTGACCATGTCGAACGACTTCAACGAAGCCGCCAACACCCTCGACGCCGAGCAGGCCGTCGCTGTCAACACCTCCGGCGACCGGGTGCAGTTCGACAACGTCCGCATTCTCGGCAACCAGGACACCCTGCTGGTCAACGCACCAAGTGTCAGCTCGGTCCGGCGTCTCTACGTCCGCAACTCCTACGTAGAGGGTGACGTCGACTTCGTCTTCGGGCGGGGCACCATGGTCTTCCAGAACGGCACCGTGCACTCGCTCACCCGGGGCTCGTCGTCGAACAACGGCTACATCACCGCTGCGGCCACCGACATCAACAACAGGTTCGGCTTCCTGTTCTGGGGCACCACACTGACCAGCAACGCCCCCGCCAGAACCGTCTATCTGGGCCGGCCCTGGCACCCCAGCGGCGACGTCAACGCCCGCGGTCAGGTCCTCTACCGGGGCGTAGCGATGGGCGCACACATCCGCACCGACCCCTGGACGGACATGTCCGGCTTCTCCTGGAGGACCGCCCGGTTCGCGGAGTACAGCAGCACCGGGGCCGGTGCGGTCGTCAACGCCAACCGGCCGCAGCTGAGCGCCTCGACCGCCACCCAGTACACCCCCACCGCCTACCTGGCGGGCAACGACGGCTGGAACCCCATCCGATGACGAAGATCTCCCCGCGTACCCGACTCGGGACGCTCATGAACGCTTTGGCGAGGACGCGTACCGCGGCGCTCATCGCCGTCGCAGCCGGCGTGCTCGCCGCAGGTCTGCCGGTCCTCAGCGCCGAGGCTGCTGTCGGTGACGGCACCCCGGCCGACTCGAACATCAGCTTCGTCGGCCGGTGGAACAAGACGAACGCCACGGCCTACGTGCCCTACTGGGCCGGCGCGTACCTGCGGGTCGGGTTCACCGGCAGGACGGTGAAGCTCAGGCAGCGCAACACCATCCAACTGTGGGCCAGCATCGACGGTAGGGCGTTCACGTCCTTCACCGGCTCCGGCACGATCAACCTGACGCCGACCGCGCTGGCTGCCGGCAACCACACGTTGATCGTCAGTTACCGGCAGGTGGCCGGCTCCTACACCGGTGACGCGGTCTTCCAGGGGCTGATCCTGGAGTCGGGCGCGCGCACGTTCACGCCGCCGGTCCGCCCCAAGCTGGTCGAGTTCGTCGGTGACTCGATCACCGCGGGCGCCACGAGCAGTCAACTCGCCGTGACGGACTACGGCTTCAAGGTCGGTGAGAGGCTCGGCTACGACCACACCCAGATCGCGATCGGTGGCATGTGTCTGGCCGAGACGACCGATGGATGCTGGGCGCACACGACCCGCTACTGGATGTCGTCAGGTGGCCAGGCCGGCACCGACCAGTGGGACTTCTCCCGCTACACGGCCGATGGCGTGGTGATCAACCTGGGGACCAATGACAGGAGCCACGGCGTGAGCGCCGCGGCCTTCCAGGCGACGTACACGAGCTTCCTCACGAGGATCCGGGCCAGGTTTCCGAACGCCAAGCTCTTCGCCATGCGGACGTTCATCGGGCGTTACGCGGCGGAGACGGAGGCGGCAGTGCGGGCACGCAACGCCGCGGGTGACGCCGACGTGTTCTACGTGGACACGACCGGCTGGCTGCCGTCCGGCGGCCTGAGCGACTCGGTGCACCCGAACGACGCAGGTCACCAGGCCATCACCGACAGGTTGGCCCCGGTCCTCAGCGCACAACTGACCACGGTCCCGACCCCGACCCCCACTCCTGAGCCGACCACTCCGGTGGCCGGGGCCTGCGCGGTCACCTACCGCAAGACCGGTGACTGGGGTACGGGTGCCCAGTTCGACGTGACGCTCAGCAACACCTCCACCGTCCCGGTCGACGGTTGGACACTGACCTGGTCCCTGCCCGGCAGTCAGCGGATCACGCAGTCCTGGAATTCCACAGTCACCCAGTCCGGTGCTGCGGCCGCGGCGGTGAACGTGCCCTGGAACGCGGTGATCCCGGCCGCCGGGTCGACAAGCTTCGGATTTGTCACCGACAGCCCGCTCGGCGGAGCGACCGGTTTCGCCCTCAACGGCTCCCCGTGCGCTGCCACCACCTGATGGCGAGCGTCTCCGATCACGTCAGGAGTTCCCCGATGAAGGTACGGCGAGCGCGTTTCGTGGTCCTGGCGGCAACGGTGCTGACCGTCATGGCCGGCGGGCTCGGCATCGCCACCGCCCGGGCCGCCACCCCGGCGTGCGGTGTCGCCTACCGGGTTACCAGCCAGTGGGCCGGCGGGTTCGGAGCCGACGTCGTCGTCACCAACCTCGGTGACGCCGTGACCAGTTGGGCAGTGGGTTGGAGCCTCGCCCCCGGGCAGGGCGTGACGCAGGCATGGAACGCCACCGTCACGGTCACCGGCACGGCGGTGACCGCCACCAACGTGAGCTACAACGGTGCCGTCGGCTCCGGCGCGTCGGTCAACTTTGGCTTCACCGGTTCGTGGAGCGGCAGCAACCCGGTGCCGTCGTCGTTCTCGTTCAACGGCGTCACCTGTGCCGGCCCGCCGGCAGCGACCCCCACCGCGACGCCGACGCCGACGTCAACACCCTGCACCGACCCGACCACACCGCCGACCACCCCTCCCACGTCGTCGCCACCTGTGCCGGTCAAAGTGTGGATGGCCGGCGACTCCACGATGATGAATGCCAGTTCCTGTCCGATCGGCTGGGGCAGCCAGTTCGCGTCCTACCTCAACTCGAACGTCACCGTGCAGAACAGTGCCGTCGGCGGTCGCAGCATCCAGACGTGGCTGTACGAGGGCAATGTGACCTCCACCAAGAACTCGGCCGGCGAGTGCGCGCTCAGCTCGACCGCCTACAGCGCCAGGTGGTCGGCGATGGTGAACACCGACAGCGGCTTCAAGGCCGGTGACTATCTGATCATCCAGTTCGGCATCAACGACGGTGACTCGGCCTGCCCGCGACACGTTGGCGCCAACCGCTTCAAGGAGCTGCTCGGCGTCATGGCGACGGCTGCCAAAGCCAGAGGCGTGCAGCCAATCTTCGTCACCCCGGTCGCGGCAATCACGTGCAGCGGCAGCACCGCCGTCGGCAATCGCGGTTTCGTCGCCGAGACGACGGCTGCGGCCGCCGCGAACGGCGTACCGGTGATCGACCTGCACGCGCGGAGCGTGGCGCTCTACAACACGCTCAGGCTGTGCCCGAACAACGGTAACTACTCGACGGGCGCGGTCGGTGCGTTTTTCTGCAACGACCACACCCACTTCGAGGCCGCCGGCGCCAGACAGATCGCCGGCCTGATCGCCACCGCCCTCAGGGCGCAGAACATCCCCCTCGCCGCCCACCTGAAGTGACAGTCAGCCCTCGCGGGCCGTCCCAGGCGGCAACGTGCCCGCCTGGTGCGTGATCCCGGCGAGAACGAGTCGGCACCGACGATCTCGAACGGCGGTGCGACTAAGGCCTGTTTCATAAGGGCGGTCGAGCCGAGGCGGGGTCCGGGCGGCGATCCGGCAAGGCGCGGTTTCGTCCGGATACCGGTGTTGTATCCGGACGAAACCGCAACGCCGCCGGGCGTCGTCCGGGCCCGCCGCAGGCCGGCCAGTTCTTATGAAACAGGCCTTAGAAGAGCTTCTCCACTCGTCCCCGCCAGTCGGCGAGGACCGGGCCCGGGTCGGTGTCCAGCACCCGTTCAAGCAGCGTGGCGTAGACATCCCGGAAGTCGGTGGTGTATTTCAGGTCGCCGTCGTCGAGGTCGGTGAGGCTCGGTGCTGCGCCGTGCCAGCCACCACGGACGCCCGCGCCGAGCAACAGCACGTCCGAGGCGGTGCCGTGGTCGGTGCCGTCCGAGGCGTTGGCGCGTACCCGACGGCCGAACTCGGAGTAGACCGCCACCACCACCTTCCGGCCCGCCTCGGTACGACTCATCCGGTCGGCGAACCTGGTCAACGCCCGGTCCAGTTGGCCCAGCAGCACGGCCTGCAACTGCTTCTCGTCGGCGTGCGTGTCGAAACCGCCGAGCGACACCGAGAAGGCCCGGGTGGACACTCCCGCCTCGACGCACTGCGCGACCAGGTCGAGCTGCGCGTCGAGCGGTGTGCGTGCCCCTCCGGTGGCCGTCGCGGGAGCCTGCTCGCCGTCCGGGTCCGCCGTGTCCGGGTCGGCGGAGTCACGGACCTCGCGGATCATCTCGTCCACCGAGCGCATGTCGGCGAAGCAGGCGGCGGCGCGACTCCGGGCCGTCGACTCGCCCGCCTCGGCGGCGGCGAAGGCGGTGAGCGTCTCCGCCGACAGGCCCTTTGCGGCCTTGCGGTCGGTCACCGGCACGGCCGCGCCGGCGCTCTGCGCACCGGCCAGCAGCGGCGGGAGCGCCGGCTCGAAGGAGACCGCCAGCCGGGGGTCGCCACCGACCCGGTCCAACCACCGCCCGAGCCAGCCGGTGTTGCCGGGCCGGTCCGGTTGCGCGGTGTGCCAGATGTCCATCGACCGGAAGTGGCTGCGGTCCGGCTTCGGGTAGCCGACCCCGCGTACGATCGCCAATCCGTCACCGGACCAGCGCTCGTGCAGGCCGGCCAGTGCCGGGTTGAGGGCGAAGTCGTCGTCCAACCGCAGCAGCTCCCCGTCCGGGTACGCCAGCTCGGGGCGAGCCGCCCGGTAGGCCGGGTCGCCGTACGGGATGACCGTGTTGAGCCCGTCGTTGCCGCCGTAGAGGGTCACCAGCACCAGCGTGCGGGACTGTGGGTCGCCGTCTCCGCTGGTGTCCAGCAGGTCCCGCAGGCTGTACGCGCCGGCCCCGGCGGCCAGCGCGCCCGCGCCGACCACTCCGCTGGTCAGCAGGAACCTGCGTCGGGTCAGGGTGTCCATGTCGACTCCTCCGCTCAGCTGACGGTGTATTCGGGGCTGACCAGTCCGGCGATCAGCAGCTTGCGGGGCTCACCGGCAAGCGGGGTGAGGGCGGCGCGGGTGCGTGCCCCCCAGCCGTCGACCACGAGCAGTCGGGCCAGCGCGTCCGGTCGCCCGGCGGCGGGCGCGGCGGTCAGCCGGGCCAGTACCGCTGGTGCCGTGGCAGCGGCGAGCACTCCGGCCGTCCGCAGCCGGGCCTGCAACGAGGAGGTGGTCAGCCAGGCGGCCCCGGCCGGCCAACCGCCCACGCTCGGTGGACGCAGCGGCACCTGGTCCAGCGCGTTCAGGCCGGTCAGCAGTTGCTTGCGCTGCTGCTCGGGCAGCGCGGACGGCCGGATTCCGAGCTGCCGCAGCGCGCCGACGAGCCACTCCACCGGCTGCTTCACGAGCGTGCCGCGGGTCCGGGTGAAGGCAGGCGCGGAGAGGACCGCACGCAGTGTCGCGATGGTGTCCGCACCGGCCAGACCGTCCGGTGCCGGGGTGTCGCTGCCCGCGTACCGGAACCAGAGCCGCCCGGCCACGAAGGTCGCCGCCGCCGGTTGGGCGGCCAGCAGACCGGCGTACGCCGCGGCGTCGAACCGGCCGCTCTGCCCGAGGATCGTCTTCTCGCCGGGGTCGTGCCGTTTGGGCTCGAAGCGGGCCACCCCGGTACGCCGGTCCACCACCCAGCCGGTCAGCGCCCGCGCTCCGGCCTTGACGTCGGCCTCGCCGTAGGCACCGATGCCGAGGGTGAAGAGTTCCATCAGCTCGCGGGCCAGGTTCTCGTTCGGTGCCTTGCGGGTGTTCTTCTGCCCGTCCAGCCAGACGATCAGGGCGGGGTCGCGCACCATCGCGGCGACGAGCGGGCCCAGCGGCCCACGACCATGCCGGCGCAGCGTCTCCAGTTGACCCACCATCAACCGCGCCGACTTGACCTTCTGCGCGCTGGTGGCCCAGTGCCCGTGCCAGAAGAAGAGCAGCTTCTCGGTCAGCCCGTCGTCGGCGGCCACCATCCGGTCCAGCCACCATTCGGTGACCTGCTGGAGTTGCGTGCGGCGCTCCGCGTTCGCCTGCTGTCGCTGCTCGCGGGTGGAGTCCTTGCTCAGCCCGGCGTACGGGTCCGCCGGCAGCGTCGGGAGCGGCGTGGCCGCCGCACCCCGGTCCGTCGCGGGCGGGGTGAGCAGCCGGTCCAGGGTCGCCGCCGGCCCGGCCCGTTCGGCCGTGTCCACCTCGTCGGCGGTCGGCCCGAAGGTGGCCCGGCGCAGCAGGTGTGCCACCGCTTCACGATCGCTCATACCGGCCGACGCTAGGCGGCGGGTGTTCGAGGACGGTAAGGGTGGTGTCCGGATCGCGTTCAGCGTCCCTCGAAGACCGGTTTCTGCTTGGCGACGAAGGCGAGGGTGGCCGATCGGTGGTCGGCGGTGGCACCGCAGATGGACTGGGCCTGCGCCTCGGCGGAGAGGGCGTCGGCGAGGGTGCCGGCGTCGGCGATGGAGAGCTGCCGCTTGATCGCCCCGTACGCGACGGTCGGGCCGGCGGCGAGCCGGGCGGCCAACTCCTGGGCGACCGGCAACACCTGTTCGTCGTCGTCCGTCAACCGGTTGAGCAGGCCCAGCCGGCAGGCCTCCTCGGCGCGGACCGGCTCGGCAAGCATCAGCAGCTCCACCGCCTTGGCGTGGCCGACCAGTCGGGGCAGCGTCCAGGAGGCGCCGGTGTCGGCGGCCAGACCGACCTTGGCGAAGGCCATCAGGAAACTCGTGCTCGGACCACCGATGCGGATGTCGGCCAGGAAGGCCAGCGACGCGCCCGCCCCGGCGGCCATCCCACGGACCGCGGCGATCACCGGCTTGGGCAGGTTGGCCAGCCGGGCGGCGATCGGGTTGTAGTGCGCCCGTACGGTGCCCAGCGGGTCACTTGCGGAATTCTCCAGGGTGGCCACGTGCTCGCGCAGGTCCTGCCCGGCGCTGAACGACCCACCGGCCCCGGCCAGGACGACCGCGCGGCAGGACCTGTCGCTCTCCAGCTTGGCCAGGGCGTCCCGCAGCGCCTCCTTGAGCGCCACGTCGAACGCGTTCATGGCGTTCGGCCGGTTCAGCGTGAGGGTGACGACGGCATCGGTCCGGTCGACAAGCAGCGGCTCGGTCACGTGTCTAACGACCCTTCTGTCGGACGATGCGGTTGCCGGCGTCGAGGCACTGCTCGACGTACCGGTCGGCGGCCGGACGCAGGCGGGCCGCGTGCCGGTCGAAGAAGCTTGCCGCCGCCGTGCCGGGCCACCGCTCGGGCAGCAGCGCCGGGGGCAGTTGCGGATCTTGGAAGAGGAACGTACGCCACGCGTGCACGAGCCGGAACCGCGTCGCGTACGCCTCCTCGTCGCTGCTGCGGACGGTGACCGCGGCGAGCAGCGGGCGTTGGTCGGCGACGAACCGCTCGTAGGCGCGGCCGATCTCGGCCAGGTCCCAGGCGCGTCGGACCACGCCCATCGCGCCGGGGGTGCCAGAGAAGTGTGCGGCGGTGAACCGTTCGAACCGGATGCCGGTCTCGGCGAGGAGGAGGTCGACGTCCTCGGCGGGGCGGGTGGCGACCCAGGTCTGCTCGTCGAGCGTCCCGTAACCGAGGAAGCTCAGGTTGGCGGCGAGCCGCTGGCGGTCCCGCCGGGAGCCCGGGGCCTCCAACACCAGCAGATCGAACCGGCCGTCCCAGGTGACCCGCCCGGTCCGGTAGATCCGGGCTGCTGCCTCGTCGAGTCGCCGGGCGGCTTTCGGTGTGATCGAATATCCCGGCCCGGAGGCCAACCGGAGGGGTTCGAGCCAGCCCTGACGCACCATCCGGGACACGGCGGTGCGAACTGCTGGCGGTGCGATTCCCAGCGGCGCCAGTAGCTTGACCAGGGCAGCAACCGGTGCCCGGCCACCCCTCGGCCGGAGGTGGTCGCCGTACAGGTCGAAGAGTGCCGACCGTGCCTGCATGACCGCACATTGTGACAGGCCTTCTCAAGATAAGCTAGATGCTGTTACATCAATGCTGCTCCGGTTTGGGTCCGGCGGTGTTCATCAGGGAAAATCGTTTGTTGACACCCCCGTGACCGTTGCGGGTGGTCGTGACGAAGTGGCTGTGGGGCAACCCACCGACCCTGGTGTAGGTCTGAGGGGAGACAACATGGCGGCGATGAAGCCGCGGACGGGCGACGGTCCGCTGGAAGTCACCAAGGAGGGGCGGGGCATCGTCATGCGGGTCCCGCTGGAGGGCGGTGGCCGGCTCGTCGTCGAGATGACTCCCGACGAGGCCAACGCGCTCGGTGACGCACTGAAGGCAGCGGCCGGCTGAGTAAGGAGTGCTCCGGGCGGCTCACACCGCCCGGAACGTTCTTCGGACCCTGGGCCACCGGATTCGCCGGTGGCTCAGGGTCTTCAACGCTGCGGGCAGGCAGGTTCGCTGCCGATCCGCGACACTTCCCTGGAGGTTCGGTTCCGCGTGCTCGCCATCCGTCTGATCGCCGAGCCCGACCGGCTCGACGTCCTCGTCCTGCCCGTCCGCCCCGCCGATTCGACGGCGGACGGTGACACCTCGGCCCAGCCCGTGTCGACCGCCGTGGTGGCCCCGGACGGCACGGCCGACGAGGCCGACGCGCTGGTGTCAGCGGCCCGACTGACCGGCCGCACCGGCGAGATCCACACCCAGCTGCGCCCCGGGCGTACCCCCGGCCGGCTGCTGCTGCTCGGCATCGGTGCCGGCGACGAGGCGGCCTGGCGGACCGCCGGCGCGGCCCTGGCCCGCTCCGCAGCGGCTGAGACGCATATCACCCTCGCGCTACCGGCTGAGGTGACCCCGGCCGCAGTTCGCGGGTTGACCGAGGGGCTGCTGCTCGCCCCGTACCGGTTCCGACTCACCGAGGCGGGTGACCAACCGGCGCTCACCGGCGTCGACCTGCTGCTCGCCGACCCGACCGCGTACGAGGACACCCTCGAAACGGCCCGGACCACGGCGGCGATGACCCACCTCGCCCGGGATCTGACCAACACTCCCTCCTCGGTGAAGACCCCGCAGTGGTTCGCCGACCAGGTGGCCTCCGCCGCCTCCGATCTTCCGGACCTGCGGCTGCGGGTCCGCGGCCCGGACGAGCTGACCGCCGAGGGCTTCGGCGGGATCCTCGCCGTGGGCGGTGGCTCCGCCAGCGGCCCCCGACTCGTCGAACTGGACTGGCACCCCGCCAACGCGCGCACCCACGTGGTGCTTGTCGGCAAGGGCATCACCTTCGACACCGGCGGCATCTCGATCAAGCCGGTGGCGTCGATGAAGCTGATGCGCAAGGACATGGCCGGCGCGGCCGCCGTCGTCGCCGCCACGGTGGGCGCCGCCGCACTGCGGCTGCCGGTCCGGATCACCACGCTGGCCCCCCTCGCCGAGAACATGGTCAGCGGCGCGGCCTTCCGCCCCGGCGACGTCATCCGGCACTACGGCGGTACGACGAGCGAGACGACCAACTCCGACGCCGAGGGCCGACTGGTCCTCGCCGACGCGCTCGCGTACGCGGTCCAGCAGCTCGAGCCGGACCTGCTGCTCGACGTGGCCACGCTCACCGGCGCGAACTCGGTGGCGCTGGGCAAGCGCACCGCCGCCCTGTACAGCGACAACGACGAACTCGCCGCGAGCGTGCTGGCCGCGGCCGAGGCGGCCGGCGAGTCGGCGTGGCGGATGCCGCTGCACACCGACTACGTCGAGTACCTCGGCAGCGAGATCGCCGACCTCTACAGCGCACCGACGCAGGGCGCCGGCTCGGTGCTGGCCGCGCTCTACCTGCGCGAGTTCACCGGCGAACTACGGGACCGCTGGCTGCACCTGGACATGTCGGCCCCGTCCTGGGCCGATGGCGACCAGGCCGAGGTCAGTCGCGGCGCCACCGGCTGGGGCGTCCGGTCGTTGCTCCGCTGGCTCGCCGAGGTCAACTAGGCAGCGGGTCGGCGCCCCGGCCCGCCCGGGGCGCTGACCCGTCCGGCGCCCGGATCAGCACTTCACCGCGGCGAGCAGCCCGTGCCCGACCGGAAGCAGCGCGGGGGTCCAGTGCTCCGACTCCCGGACCGCCTTGATCGTCTCGCGAACCGTCACCGTCTCCGCGTCCCGGGCGGCCGGGTCGCCGATCCGGCCACTGGCCAGCACGCCGTTGAGCGCCAGCACGCCGCCCGGTCGCAACAGCCGCAGCGCCGCCTCGACACAGGCGTGGAAGCCGGTCGCCTCCGCATCCACGAAGACCAGGTCGTACGCACCGTCGGCGAGCCGGGGCAGCACGTCGAGCGCCCGACCGGTGATGATCCGGGTGCGGCCGGCCGCGAAGCCCGCCTCGGTGAAGATCCGACGGGCGATCCGCTGGTGCTCCACCTCCACGTCGATCGTCGTGAGCACACCGTCGGCGCGCATGCCGCGCAGCAACCAGACGCCACTCACCCCGGTGCCGGTGCCGATCTCCACCACCGCACGGGCATTGCCGGCGGCGGCGAGCAGCCGCAACGCCGCCCCCGCGCCGGGGGTGACCGCGTCGAGGCCCACCTCCCGGGCCAGACTGCGGGCGGTACGCAGCACGAGATCCTCGGTGACGTAGGACTCGGCGAACTGCAGAGCCTGCGTCGAACTGCCGGAACCGGCGACCGTGGCGATGGGGCACCTCCGGGGGCGGTGCGTGGTGCGGGGGCGGGTTGGCACTGTGAGCGTAGAGGCGACCGTCGTGGGGCGCAGCCGCGCCTCCGCCGGAAGCGATCACCGGGGCAACCGCTGACTGCACCGCGTACTTCCGTGCAATCCTGGAGGCGGTATCCCGTCAGGCGCGACCGGACCGGCCCATGGCCGGGCGACGCGGTGCGGGATCCAGGACGGACTGGGAGGCACCAACGTGACCGACGGCTGGGACTGGCGCCGGGGCGGTGAGACTCCGGCGCGACCGCCCGGGGCAGGAGCCCCGTCGGTGGGGCCGCCGAGCTGGCCGGCACCAGCTTCGGGCGGGCCCCCCTCGGCCGACGCGTCGCCCTGGTGGTCGGACGCGCTCGCCGACCCGTGGCGCGACCCGGCGGCACCGACCGCTGTGGTGATGCCCGGGATGGTGGCCCCCGGTGCCGAACCCGAGCCGGTCACCGACCCCGACGCACCGGGCCGGCCGACACTGCGGCAGTTGTTGCTCATCCCCGTGCTCACCGCCCTCCTGGCCGGCACGCTCGGCGGTGCGCTTGGCTACGCGTTCGCGGTCCGCGGCGGTGCCGGGGCGACGGTCCTCGGTGGTGCGCCAGCGGAGGTGCCGGCGTTGGCGCAACGCAAACCGGAGTCACTGGCCGGGGTCGCCGACCGTGTCCTGCCCAGCGTGGTCACCGTCCGGGTGAGCAGCCTCGGCGGCACCAGCGAGGGCTCCGGGTTCATCGCCACCGCCGACGGCCACGTGATCACCAACGACCATGTGGTGGCCGGCGGCACCGGCAAGGCCTCGGTGGTCTTCAACGACGGCAGCACCGCCCCGGCCACGATCGTCGGCCAGGACGCCGAGTCGGACATCGCGGTGATCAAGGTCAGTCGTCCCGGGCTGCGACCGGTGGAGTTCGGGGACTCCGACGCGCTTGCGGTCGGCGACCCGGTGCTCGCCATCGGCTCGCCGTTGTCGCTGGCAAACACCGTCACCGCAGGCATCGTGAGTGCCCTGGACCGGACGATGCAGGCCGGTGAGCCGGGCGGCCCGGTGCGCTACTACGCGGCCATCCAGACCGACGCCGCGGTCAACCACGGCAACTCGGGTGGCCCGCTCGTCGACGGCGCCGGCCGGGTGGTCGGGGTGAACTCCACGATCAAGTCACTTGTCGCCGAGGGGCAGGAGGCGGGCAACATCGGGCTCGCCTTCGCCATCCCGATCAACCAGGCCAAGCGGGTGACCCAGGACATCATCGGCACCGGCAAGGCCCGGCGTACGGTGATCGGGGCCCGGGTCGACGGCCCGACCGGGGTCGTCGGGGGTGGCCTGCGGCTGGCCGAGGTGGCCCCGTCCGGCCCCGCTGAGATAGCCGGGTTGAAGGTCGGTGACGTGATCCTCAAGATCAACGGGCGGCCGATGACCGAGCCGACGGACCTCACCGCGTTGGTCCGCAAGTACGCGCCGGGCTCGGTCGTGACAGTCGAGTATCGGCGGGGCACCACCCGGCAGAACACCTCGGTAACACTGGCTGCGGACGCGAAGTGAACAGCGGCGCACCCCTTGCCGGAAAGCCCTCCGGCGTGCGTAGTCTTGCTGCTGACGCCGAGAGGAGGCCTGCGGGATGCTCGACAACCTGAACTGGTGGGAGATCGGTGCGCTGCTGCTCCTGGCGCTGCTGATCTTCGGCGACCGGCTCCCCGCCGTGATCACTGACGGCCTGCGGTTGGTGCGCAACCTGCGCAACATGGCCCGCAACGCCACCGGCGACCTGAGCCGCGAACTCGGCACCGACATCCAACTGGAAGACCTGCACCCGAAGGCGTTCATCCGCAAGCACCTCCTCAGCGAGGAGGACGAGGCGGCGATCCGCAAGCCGCTACAGGGCGTCTACGACAACCTGCGCGCGGACGTCAGCGGCGTACACAACGACCTCAAGGACGTGGCCAGCGCCGCCGACCTCCGGTCGAACGAGGCCCGTTCCGGCACGGCCACGAGCAGCCCCACCGCGCCGGCCCCCCGCGCCAGCTACGACGACGCCACCTGACCGGTCCGGTCACCCGATCGACTCGGTTTCCAGGAAACCGCCCGGTCGAAGGGCGTAGGACCCCGCGACTTCCTGGAAACCGAGTCGATCATGCGGGACCGCACGCTGCGCAGCACCGCGCGACGCGCAGCGTGCGCGCGCCGGGCGTGGGGTCAGCGGCCGGCGGGCTTGAGGCCGAGCGGCCTGCCGAGCAGCGACTCACGGCGTACGGCGAGCCGGTCGGCGACCGTGCCGAGTGCCTGCGCTGCCGGGGACTCCGGCGCGGCGAGCACGACCGGGGTGCCGGCGTCGCCGGCCTCGCGGACCCGGGTGTCCAGTGGGATCTGGCCGAGCAGCGGCACCTGCGCGCCGATGGTCCGGCTCAGCGACTCGGCCACCGCCGTACCACCGCCGGCGCCGAAGATCTCCATCCGGGAGCCGTCCGGCAGCTCGAGCCAGGACATGTTCTCGATGACGCCGACCACCCGTTGGTGGGTCTGCAGGGCGATCGCGCCGGCCCGCTCGGCCACCTCGGCGGCTGCGGTCTGCGGGGTGGTGACGATCAGGATCTCCGAGTTGGGCAGCAGCTGGGCCAGCGAGATGGCCACGTCGCCGGTGCCCGGCGGCAGGTCGAGCAGGAGCACGTCCAGGTCGCCCCAGTAGACGTCGGCCAGGAACTGCTGCAGTGCACGGTGCAGCATCGGGCCACGCCACACCACGGCGGCGTTGCCGGACGTGAACATGCCGATGGAGATCACCTTCACGCCGTGCGACTGCGGCGGCATGATCATGTCTTCGACCCGGGTGGGTCGGCCGTCCGCACCGAGCATCCGGGGCACCGAGTGGCCGTAGATGTCCGCGTCGACCACGCCGACGGAGAGCCCACGGGCGGCGAGCGCCGCAGCCAGGTTGACAGTCACGCTGGACTTGCCGACGCCACCCTTGCCGCTTGCCACCGCGTAGACCCGGGTGCGCGAGCCGGGCTGGGCGAACGGGATGACCGGCTCCTCGGTGGCGCCGCCACCGCGTAGCTGCGACTGCAACGACTGCCGCTGCTCGGGGGTCATCACCCCGAAGTCGATCTCCACGCCGGTGACGCCGGGCACCGCGGCGACGGCGGCGGTGATGTCGTTACGCAGCTTGTCCTTGAGCGGGCAGCCGGCGACGGTGAGCAGCAGCTCGACGCGTACGACGCCGCTGGCACCGATCGTGGCGGAGCGGACCATGCCCAGCTCGGTGATGGGCCGGCGGATCTCCGGGTCGTTGACGGTGGCCAGGGCGGCCTGGATCGCGTCCTCGACGGTGCTCACGGGTGCTGACATGCCCGCAATGCTACGTCGCGGGGCATCCTCCGCCGCCGCTGCCCGGGGCGGTGTGAGCCAATCGATGGCCCGGTGGTCAGCCCTCTGAACGGCGCGGGCCGGTGCCGTCCGGCCGGGGGTCCCGGGTGAAGTCGCCGTCCACGTCGTCGCGGGGTTCGTCCAGGCCGGCACCGTCGGTCGACCGCTGCCCACGGCGCTGCTGGCGGCTGTCCTTCTCCTGCTGGCGGCGCTCCAGTCGCTGCCGTCGTTGGCCCGCCTCGTCCAGCTCCTCGGCCAGTCGGGCCAGCTCGGAGCGGAGGAAGTCGCGGGTGGCGACCTCGCCGAGCGCGATCCGCAGCGCGGCGATCTCCCGGGCCAGGTACTCGGTGTCCGCCTTCTGCGCGGTGGCTCGCCGCCGGTCCTCCTCCGCCGCCAACCGGTCCCGGTCGGCCTGCCGGTTCTGCGCCAGCAGGATCAGCGGGGCGGCGTAGCTGGCCTGCAACGACAGCACCAGGGTCAGGAACGTGAAGGTGTACGGGTCGAAGCGCAGGTCCGTCGGGGCCAACGTGTTCCAGACGAACCAGATCGTGATCACCACCGTCATGACGACGATGAAGTTCGCGGTGCCCATGCCCCGGGCGATGCCCTCGGACCACCGACCGAACGCCTCCGCGTCGAACCGGGGGAGCTTGACCCCCCGGGGCTCGCGTGGCTGGTCGAGACGCTCCGACCGCCGCTGGTCAGCCATCGGTGGCGTCCAGCGCGGAGTCGGAGGCGCCCGGGGCGACCAGGGCGTCGCGGTCCCGCCAGTCCCGGGGGAGCGAGTGGTCCAGCACGTCGTCCACGGTGACCGCACCCACCAGCCGGTTGTTCCGGTCGATCACCGGCATGGCGACCAGGTCGTAGGTGGCCATCCGCCGGGTGATCTCCGGCAGCGGCGTGGTGGGGCGCAGCGGGTCGATGTCGTTGACCACCACCTTGCCGAGCAGGTCGGCGGGAGGTTCGCGCAGCAGCGCCTGGAAGTGCACCATGCCCAGGTAGCGACCGGTCGGCGTGTTCTGCGGTGCCCGGGTCACGAAGACCTGCGCGGCGACGGCGGGGGAGAGCTGCGGCTCCCGGATCCGGGCCAGCGCCTCGGCGACCGTGGCGTCCGGCGGCAGGATGACCGGCTCCGAGGTCATCACACTCCCGGCCGTGCCCGGGGTGTACTTCAGCAGCTGACGCACCGGGTCGGCCTCATCCGGTTCCATCAGGTCCAGCAGGACGTCCTGCTCGGGTGGGGGTAGCTCGTTGAGCAGGTCCGCGGCGTCGTCCGGGTCCATCTCCTCCAGGACGTCGGCGGCGCGCTCCCGGTCGAGGGCGGCCAGGATCTCCACCTGGTCGTGCTCCGGCAGCTCGCTGAGCACGTCGGCCAGTCGCTCGTCGTCGAGCGCGGCCGCGACCTCGTTACGCCGGGCGTCGGGCAGGTCCTGCAACGCGTTGGCCAGGTCGGCGGGGCGCATGTCCTCCAGGACGGCGAGCAGGTTGGCCGTACCCCGGTTGTCGGCGATGCCGCTGAGCCCGCGCACCCGGTCCCACTCGACCTGGTGCAGGTGGCCGCGGCGGCTGAGCCGACCTGTGTGTTCGCGTACGGCGACCCGGGTCAGCGACCACTCGCCGCCCCTGGAGCACTCCATCGCGACGTCGACGACCGCGCCGGGCTGGCCGCCCGGGTCGAGTTGCACCCGTCGGTCGAGCAGCTCCTGGAGCACCAGCAGTTCGTTCGGGCGCTTCTCGAACCGGCGCAGGTTGAGGGTGCCGGAACCGAGCACGACGGCGTCCGCGTCGATGGAGGTGATCCGGTTGATGGACAGGAAGATCCGACGGCGCATCGGCATCTCGGCGACGAGGCCCACCACCTCCGGCGGACGCTTGGTCGCCCGGAGCCGTGCCACGGCGTCACGAACCCGGCCCACCTGATCGCCGTTCGGGTCGAAGACGGCGACTCCGGCGAGGCGGGCGATGTAGACCCGGGTCGGCGTACTCACGGGCACCAGCCTAAGCGCCTAGTGTTTATCAACATGTCGACCTTGGCCTACGAGATCGTGGACGTCTTCACCGACCGCCCGTTCGCCGGCAACCCGCTGGCGGTGGTGTTCGGTGCGGAGGCACTGGCCACCGAGCAGATGCAGGCGCTCGCGCTGGAGTTCAACCTCTCCGAGACGGTGTTCGTGCTGCCGCCGACCCAGGTCGGCGTCACCTACCGGGCGAGGATCTTCACCCCGGTGGAGGAGTTGCCGTTCGCCGGGCATCCGAGTGTCGGCGCGGCGGTCACCGCGTGCCGGCGGGGCATGTTCGGTGTGGGTCAGATCACCCAGGAGTGCCGGGCAGGTGTGCTGCCGATCGAGGTGACCGAGTCCGGGGCGCTGTTGACCGGCGGCGCACCGACGCTCGGGCCGGAGCTGGACCCGGAGCCGTTGCTGGAGATCGCCGGGCTGGTCGCCGACGACCACGTCGGGCCCGCGCCCCGCGTCGCCGGCTGCGGGCTGGAGTTTCCGTTCCTGCCGGTGCGGCCGGAATCGGTGGCCCGCGCGCAGGTGAATGCCGCGGCGGCGCAGCGGTACGGGGTGTCGCACGTCAGCGTCTTCTCCTGGGACGCCGCGGCGCAAACCGCGCACGCCCGGGTCTTCGTGCCGGGGATGGGCGTCCCGGAGGACCCGGCCACCGGCTCGGCGGCGCTCGGGCTCGGTGTCTGGTTGGTGGCGAGCGGCCTGTTGCCCGGAACGGGGCGGTCGGAGTACGCGGTCCGGCAGGGCGTGGAGATGAACCGGCCGTCCGCACTGGCCTGCACGGTCACCGCGGCGAACGGTGTGGCGGTCGGCGCGACGGTCGCCGGTCAGGTGGTGCCGGTGGCCCGCGGTGAGATCGCCGTGCCGCCGTTCGTGGGCTGAACGGAGGCGCCGATGCGGGAGGATGTTGGTGTGACGGACGAGGACGCCCCCGAGAGCACCCCACTTGTCGACGAGGCGATGAAGAAGGCGGCGGTGGCCTGGGTCAGCGTTGCCGGCGGCCCGGCCCTCGCGCTCTGGTGCGCCCCGCTGGAGGGTGCGCTGCTCGTGGTCAGCGGGCCGGGCGAGCAGACCGCGCCCGGTCTGGCCGACGCGACCGAGGCCCGGGTCACCCTGCGCGGTGACCACGGCGGCCGGATCGTCACCTGGTCGGCCCGGGTGAGCCGGTTGCAGCCCGGCACCGAGGCGTGGGACGTCACCGCGCCGCTGGTGGCGGCGAAGCGCCTCAACGCGCCCGGTCCGACCGCCGACCTGGTGGCCCGGTGGGCCGCGGACGGCTGCGCGGTGAACCGGCTCGCTCCCGCCGGCACGCCGCTGTTCGGAACGGACCTGCCGGCCGACGCGCAGGCCGAGCCACCTCGGGAGACTCCGGCGGTCCGGGCTACCCGCAAGCCCTTCCGCCTGCACCGGGTGCGCCGCCGCTGAGCGCGTGATCAGCCCGTTCGACTGCCGACGCCGGTGACCGCCGCGTCGCTGTCGACGAGGGCGAGCACCTCGGCCAGGGTGCCGAGTGTCGGGCCACGCCAGTCCCGGTCGGCGTTGAACACCATGTGCGTGGCCAGGTCCGGCGCGGCGAGCCGGACGGCGGTCATGCCGGCCCGCTCGGCGCCGGTCAACTCCTGGCTGCCGCCGTCGCCGACGTAGAGGCAGTCGCCGGGCGCGAGCCCGAGCCGCTGGCAGGCCGTCAGGTAGAGCGTCGGGTCCGGTTTGCAGCGCCCGACCTGCACCGAGAAGACCCGCACGTCGAGCAGGGGGGCGACGGCGAGCTGTGGCAGGAAGGCCGGCAGTTCGTGCGTACAGTCGCTGATCAGGCCGGTGCGCAGGCCGCGCTGGCGCAGGGCCGCCAGCACCGGCACCGCGTCGGCCCGCAGCCAGGTGTCGGCGCGCACCGCCCGGTGCCGGGACGCCACCGCCGCCCGCAGCGCATGGTCACTGGGGTGTACGCCGACCTGGCCGCACACCCAGCGCAGGGTCGCCTCGGCGTCGCCGAGCCGGCCGCTGGCCCGCTCGTAGTAGGTGCGGTCCAGCACGTCGGTCAGGGTGTCGGTGGGGCATCCGAGCAGCTCGGCGGTGCCGACGTGCGCGACGCCGCGCTGCACCGAACGGGTCAGGGTGCCGAAGAAGTCGAACAGCACCGCCTGGTAGCTGGGCATGGGGGAACGCCTCCGGGCGGTCGAGGTTCGCCGGCGCGGAACCGCGTGATCGTAACGGAGTGATGACCCTCCGTGCTGACCGTCATACGTGTGAGGATTACGTCCCGTGCCCCCACCTTCACCTCGGCCGACCCTGGATCCGTTGACCACCGGCGCGGTCGGGCTGGCCGTGGTCGCCGTGTCGTCGTCCGCGCCGCTGATCGCGTACGCCGCCGCCCCAGCCCTGGCCATCGCGTTCTGGCGCAACCTGCTCGCGGTGGCCGTGCTGAGCCCGTTCGCGCTGGCTCGACGTCGCGCCGAACTCCGCAGGCTGTTCGTCGGCACCGGTCGGCGGGAGGGGCTGTTCTGCGTCCTGTCCGGGGTCGCCCTGGCCGGGCACTTCGCGACCTGGGTGCCGAGCGCCCAGCTCACCTCGGTCGCCGCGTCCACCGCCCTGGTCGCCACCCAGCCGGTCTGGCAGGGTCTGATCGCCCGCGCCCAGGGGCGTCCACTGCCGAGGGCGGTGTGGGTCGGCATCGCGGTGGCGGTCGTCGGCGCGGCGGTCGCCACCGGAGTTGACGTGGGGGTCTCCGGCCGGGCCGTCCTCGGTGACGTGCTGGCGCTGACCGGTGCGATGTTCGCCGCCGTCTACACCGCCTTCGGCGAACGGGCCCGGACCAGCATCAGCACCACCACGTACACCACCATCTGCTACGGGATCTGCGCGCTCATCCTGCTGGCCCTGAGCCTGGTCGGCGGCGTCCGGCTGACCGGGTTCGACGGGCGTACCTGGCTGGCCATCCTGGCCCTGGTGGTCGGCGCCCAACTGCTCGGGCACTCGATGTTCAACTACGCCCTGCGGAAGATCCCGGCGACCACGGTGAGCGTGCTGATCCTGCTGGAGGCGCCCGGCGCGGCCCTGCTCGGGTGGGCCTGGCTGGGCCAGGTCCCCCGCCCCTACGCGTTGCTCGGGATGGTGTTGCTGCTGGTCGGGGTGGCGGTGGTGGTGCTCGGCGGGGCCCGCGCCGGCCGCCGTGCAGCCGCACCCACCGCCCTGCCCGCCGACCCGACCCCGCTCGACGACTGAGCGCACGGCGCGAGGAAACTGGGCGGTGCTTCCCTCCGTGGCGGGCCCGCCCGGCGTCTGTCCGGGTGAGGAGGGCGATCCGTTGACGACTGAGGACCGCACCCGGGACGGCTTCGCCGACTTCGTCCGGGCCGAGACCGCCGGGCTGACCCGGCTCGCGTACCTGTTGACAGGTGACCGGCACCATGCCGAGGACCTGGTCCAGGTGGCGCTGGCTCGGGTCGCGGTGCGGTGGGAGCGGATCGCGGACCCGCGTGCCTACCTGCGTCGGGTGCTCTGCACCCAGGCGGCCAGTTGGTGGCGCTGGCGGCGGGCCCGCCCGCCGGAGCGGCTGGACGGGGCGCTGCCGGAACGCGCCGGGCCCGGTGACGACACCGATCTGCGGCTGGTGCTGTCGGCGGCGTTGGCCCGGCTGACCGCGCGGCAGCGCGCGGTCCTCGTGTTGCGCTACTACGAGGACCGCACCGAGACGGAGACTGCGGAACTGCTCGGCTGCCGGGTCGGCACCGTGAAGAGCCAGACCCGGCACGCCCTCGGCCGACTCCGCGTCCTGGCCCCCGAGCTGGCCGAACTCGTCGGCCGTGACCCGCAGGAGGTGACCCGGTGACCACCCGGCTCTCCGAAGCGCTGCGTCGCCTCGCCGCCGACGTGCCGCCCGCGCGCGTACCGGAGGGGCTCTTCGACGCGGCGCGGACCCGGCACCGTCGTCGCCGGGCCGTCGTCGCCGGCGCACTCGCCGTCCTGGTCCTGCTTCTGGGCGCCGGGTACGCGCTGCACCCGGTGGCCCTGCCGCCTCCCGCCGGCCCGCGTCACGACACTCCTGGCCTGCCGACCAAGCTCGTCGGTCCGCCGCTGCGGACCGCCTCGGTGGGTTACTCCGCGCCGGGCGTGGCGGCGATGCTCTTCGGTGGTCCTGCCGTGCGTACCAACTGGTTCGAGACGCGGATGGGTGTGGTGGCCGCGGCCGACGACCGCTACCGCGTGCTGGACGGTGACCCGGCCGTCGCGGGTTTCGAGGCGTTGCTCTCCCCGGACGGCCGGTACGCCTGGGTGGGCGACTCCCTGATCGACCTGAAGTCCGGCAAGACCCTCCCGGACCGCCCGGACGGCTACCCGCTCGCGTTCGCGCCGAACGGGAAACGCCTGGTCTACGCCGACCCCGACACCACGTTCACGTCCCCGAACACCTATTCCACCCCGTCCGTCGGAGTCTACGACCGGGATCGTGGGACGGACGTACTGCGGGTGCCGGCCGGCACCGCCTGGATCCCGCCGGGGCGTACGGCCGCGTTGTCGCCGGACGGCGACGACCTGGCCCTCCAGGTCCGCGACGAGGTCTGGCTGACCCGGGTGGACGACGCGGGCGCGGATCGGGTCGCCGCGCCGTACCGGAAGCTGCCGTTGGCGGGCGGGCGGCTGGCCGGGGCCGGGTCCTGGCTGCCGGACGGCCGGTCGCTGGCGGTGCTGAGCCGGTCCACCTGCACCGACTGCCCGGTGCCGTCCTACCGGCGCACCTGGACGGTGGCCCTGCGGTCCACAGTCGACGGCACCCCCTTGGCCGACCCGGCGTTCCCGCCGCTGCGCTCCCGTTCGTTCGTGCAACTGCTCGGGTGGCGCTCGGCGGACGAGGCTGTCGCGTTGGTCGGCGTGCCGGGGCCGGAGGCGGAGGACCTCCCTGAGGAGCACGACGTCGCCTGGGGGCCCTATCACGAGGTCGGCACGGAGGCGGTGGAACTCGTCGTGCTCCGCCGGGGCGCGACCGCCCCGGACGTGCTCTTCCGAACCCCGGAGGGCATCACCGACCTGTCGGTCGCCGCCGATCTCGCGATCAGCGGCGCGGTACGCGAATCCGGCCGTCCCCACTACGGGCCGCCGCCGTTCTGGGCGCTCGCGGCGGGGTTCGTCCTGGCGGTCCTGGTCGCCATGCCCGTGCTGTCGCGGCTGCGACGCTGGCGCGACCGGCGGCGGCTGCGACGCTAGCCCTCCCGCACCTCGATCACCCGGGTCGTCGGTGCCGACTCGGCGAGAGCCGCGCGCAGTGCCGCCCGGTCCGGGTCGGCGAGGAACGACTCGTAGCCGGCCCGTTCGGCGAACCGGATCACGTGCACCTCGGTCTGCCCGTCGGTGCCGTGCAGTCGCCGTTCCAACCGGCCGCCGTGCCGTTCCAACAGGGCCAGCACGGCGTCCTCGTAGCGCTGCCCGGCGGCCCCCGCCCCGACGGCGAACTCGACGATCGCGACGAGTGTCAGCTCATCGGCCCGGTCAGTCATCGAGACCGACCGCCTTGGCGCTGGCCTTCCAGAGCCGGGCCGCGAGGTGCGGGTTCGTCGCCTTCCGGTACGGCCGACGCGGTCGACGGTCGACGTAGTAGCCCCCGTCGACAAGCCGGGAGCTGTCCTGGTTCGCCAGCCACACCAGGGTCTCGGCACCCTTCTCCGGGCTGCGGAACGGCATGAAACGCATGCCGAACGCGACGATCCTGCTGTCGTTGGCGAACCGGGTGCGGACCACCCCGGGGTGGAAGCTGTACGCGGCAACGTCCGGCCAGCGTCGGGCCGCCTCGGCGGTGAACAGGACGTTCGCCTGCTTGCTGGTGCCGTACGCGCCCATCGGCCGGTAACTACGCAGTGGCTTGTTCAGATCGTCCGGGTCCAGTGCGCCGAAGCGGTGCGCGCCGGAGGCGGTCACCACGACCCGGCCCACCCGGTCGGCCAGCAGGTTGGTCAGCAGGAACGGGGCCAGGTGGTTGGCCTGGATGGACATCTCGAAGCCGTCGACGGTTTTCAGTGGTTGCAGCGCGATCGCGCCGGCGTTGTTGGCGAGCACGTCGATCCGGTCGTACGCCGCCCGGAGCCGCTCGGCCAGTCGGCGTACGTCGTCGAGGATCGCGAAGTCGGCCCGGAACAGCTCCGGACGCTCACCGGAGGTCTCCCGCACCCGTTCGGCCGCAGCCTGCAGGCGGGCCGGGTCCCGCCCGACCAGTACCACCTGGTCGCCCCGGCAGGCCAGGTGCACGGCAGCGGCCAGCCCGATGCCGGAGCTGGCCCCGGTCACCACCACCAGTCGGCGCCCAGTGAGATCTTCCACAGGTCCATTCACCCCGGTCATGGCGCGAGGTTACCGTGGCGTCACAACGCCCTTTGGGATCGTTAAGGTCTCGGATCTGTCGTCAGGTGGCGTCGGCCTGCCCGCCGGACGCTGGAAGGAGCGCATCCATGGCCGCAGTCGGTCGCCCCCGCAGGTCCTGCCTCGCCGTGCCGGGTTCCAGCGTGAAGATGCTCGGCAAGGCCCAGGGCCTCCCGGCCGACCAGGTCTTCCTCGACCTGGAGGACGCCGTCGCCCCACTGGCCAAGCCGGACGCGCGCAAGAACATCGTGGCCGCCCTCAACGAGGGCGACTGGGCTGGCAAGACCCGGGTGGTCCGGGTCAACGACCTGACCACCCCGTGGACCTACCGGGACGTCATCGAGGTCGTCGAGGGTGCCGGCGCGAACCTGGACTGCATCATGCTGCCGAAGGTGCAGACCGCCGCCCAGGTGCAGTGGCTGGACCTGACGCTCACCCAGATCGAGAAGACGATCGGCCTGGAGGTCGGCCGGATCGGCATCGAGGCGCAGATCGAGAACGCCGCCGGCCTGGTCAACGTTGACGCGATCGCCGCCGCCTCGCCGCGCGTGGAGACCATCATCTTCGGCCCGGCCGACTTCATGGCGTCGATCAACATGAAGTCGATGGTGGTCGGCGGCCTGATCCTGGACTACCCGGGCGACCCGTACCACTACATCCTGATGCGCATCCTGATGGCTGCGCGGATGCACGACAAGCAGGCCATCGACGGCCCGTTCCTGCAGATCCGCGACGTCGACGCGTTCCGCGAGGTGGCCAGGCGCTCGGCCGCGCTGGGCTTCGACGGCAAGTGGGTGCTGCACCCGGGCCAGATCGACGCCGCAAACGAGGTCTACCAGCCGGCGCAGGCCGACTACGACCACGCCGAGCTGATCCTCGACGCGTACGAGCACTACACCTCGGAGGCCGGCGGCCGGCTCGGCGCCGTGATGCTCGGCGACGAGATGATCGACGAAGCGTCCCGCAAGATGGCGCTGGTGGTCGCCGCGAAGGGCCGGGCCGCCGGGATGAGCCGTACCTCGTCGTTCACCCCGCCGGAGGGGTGACCGGCCGGGCCGGGACGACCGCCGCCGGCAGCCGATCCGGCCCGACGATCGGCGGTACGCCGGCCCGCCCGTCGGTCAGTAGCTACTGCTGCTGTTGTCGCTCGTCGCGATCGCGTAGATGATCGCGCCAACGTAGAAGAGGATGATCAGCACCAGGAACCCGGTGAGGATCCAGCCGACGATGATGGCGGCCTTCGCCATCCCCGCCCCGCCCTCGCCGCTGAGCCGGATCTGCTTCTGCGCGACGTGGCCGAGGATCGCGCCGATCGGCGCGGTGATGCAGGACGTGAAGCCGATCAGCGCCAGCACGAACGCCGCGATCGCCAACCCGTTGGTCTTCGGCGGCTGCGGGTAGCCGTAGCCGGGGTACTGCGGCGGGTAGCCGGGCGCGGGGTAACCGGGCGCGGGGTAGCCGGGCGCGGCGTATCCGGGCATCGGCTGGGTCGCCGGCGGCTGCGCGCCGGCGTACGGGTCGACCGGCGGGTACGGGCTGGTGGCGTACGGGTCGGCCGGGCCAGGCTGCGCGGGGACCGGCTGACCGGCCACCAGGGTCGGGTCGGGTGCGGGGCTCGACGGCTGAGCCGACCAGGTGGGGTCGGTCCAGTTGCCGGGCGGCGGGGGATTGGTCATGCGAACTCTCCGTCGGCTCGGGTGCGGGAACAGGGTAGCCACCGACGCCCAAACCCGACGCCCCTGCTTCCGGGTGCCGCGTTGCTCGGGCCGGTCGTAACGGGCAGGATCCCTGGCATGGCATACGACGCGCGCGCCGCGGATCGCTCCGGCAGTCGACCCCGACGGGACGTCAGCCGCCCGGGTGCGGCCCGTCGAGCCCGGACCACCGCGACGGCGGGCCACTCCGGCCCCGACGAGCCGGTCGCGCTCGCCGACCCGGTCACCATGCGCCTCGACGGGCGGGTCGCCCTGGTCACCGGGGCGGGCAGCCCGGACGGCATCGGGTACGCGACCGCACGGCGCCTCGCCGACCTGGGCGCCCGGGTGGCCATCGTCTCCACCACCCGACGCATCCACGAGCGGGCGACCGAGCTGGGCGTGACCGGCTTCGTCGCGGACCTGACCGACGAGTCCGAGGTCGGCGCCCTCGCCGATGCCGTCGCCGAACAGTTGGGCGACGTCGAGGTGCTGGTCAACAATGCCGGCCTCGCCAGTCGGGCCAGCCAGGGCGTGCTGCGGCCGGTGGCGCAGCTGACCTACGACGAGTGGCGCGGCGAGATCGACCGCAACCTCTCCACCGCGTTCCTGTGCAGCCGGGCGTTCATCGGCGGGATGGCCGAGCGGGGCTGGGGTCGCATCGTCAACCTGGCGGCCACCGCCGGCCCGGTCAACGCCCTGCCCACCGAGGCCGCGTACGCCGCGGCGAAGGCCGGGGTCGTCGGGCTGACCCGCGCCCTGGCCATGGAGATGATCGCCGACGGCGTGACGGTGAACGCGGTGGCGCCCGGCACCATCTACACCGCGGCCTCCACCATGGCCGAGGTCAAGCAGGGGCTGGGCACCCCGGTGGGGCGGCCGGGCACGCCGGACGAGGTCGCCGCGGCGATCAGTTTCCTCTGCTCGCCGGCCGCCTCGTACATCACCGGGCAGATGCTCGTGGTGGACGGCGGCAACAGCGTCCGCGAGTCCCGCTTCCGTTGAGCGCAACGGTCCCCGCCGGCGGCTGGCCAGTAACCGCGAGCACCGGCGGGCCGGTCAGTAGCCACCCGTGCCGGCGGGCCGGTCAGTAGCTGCCGCTGTCGCCGGTGTTGCCGAAGGCCACCAGGGCCAGCCAACCGCAGCAGGCCAACACGGTGAGCCCGGTGAAGACGTAGCCCAGGATCAGCCCCCACGTCGCGAGCTGGTCGCCCTCCTCGCCGGTGGTGCGGATCTGCCGCTTGGCCACGTGGCCGAGGACGGCGCCGGCCGGCGGAAACACGAAGGCGAAGACCAGCGACAGGATCGCCAGCACGTTGGTGCCCCGTCCCGGCCCGGACGGTGGTGGGCCGTACTGGCCGTAGGGGCCCTGCGGCGGGTACGGCGGTTGCTGGCTCCAGTGCGCCGACTGCTGCGGCCCCTGCTGACCGTACGGCGACGGTTCGCCGGTCGGCGGCCCGTACGGTGACCGTTCCGTCGGCAGCTCGTACGCCGGTTGGTCCGGCTGAGGCGCGTACGGCGACTGCCCGGCCGGCGGTGGCGCGTACGGCGACTGGTCCTTCGGTGGCTCGTAGGGTGACGGCGGCGGCTCGTCCCCGGGCGGTCCCGACGGCGGCGGGTAGCTCACGGCTGTCCTCCTCCTGCCGGTGCCGGAAAAGTCCCTCTTGCCGGACGCTACCCGTAGCGGTGAACCTTTTCACAGCGGTTGTGTGGACTGGTCACCTTGGCCTCGTCGACCCGAGAGGCCGATACTGACCCAGCGTTCAGTTACCCACGAGTAGTGCGCGGATCCCCGGAGGCTGAGATGGCCCGACTCGCCCAGACGCCCGGCCTGACCGATGTGCAACAGTCGATCCTGGAGACCGTTCGGGACTTCGCCGACAAGGAGATCATCCCGCACGCGCAGCGGCTGGAGCACGCCGACGAGTACCCCACCGACATCCTCGACGGCATGCGCGAGATGGGGCTGTTCGGCCTCACCATCGACGAGGAGTACGGCGGTCTCGGCGAATCACTTCTCACCTACGCGCTGGTGGTGGAGCAGCTGTCCCGGGGCTGGATGTCGATCTCCGGCATCGTCAACACCCACTTCATCGTGGCGTACCTGATCTCGCAGCACGGCTCCGCCGAGCAGAAGGCCCGCCTGCTGCCCAGGATGGCCACCGGCGAGGTACGCGGTGCGTTCTCCATGTCCGAGCCCGAGACCGGCTCCGACGTCTCGGCGATCAAGTCCCGGGCCGTCCGCGCCGGCGACACCTACGTGCTCAACGGGCAGAAGATGTGGCTCACCAACGGGGCGTACTCCTCGGTGGTGGCCACCCTGGTCAAGACCGACACCGGCGCCGAGTCCGTCTACGGCAACATGAGCACCTTCCTGCTGGAGAAGGAGCCCGGCTTCGGTGAGACCGCCCCCGGCCTCACCATTCCCGGCAAGATCGAAAAAATGGGCTACAAGGGCGTCGAGACCACCGAGATGGTGCTCGACGGCGTGACCGTGCCCGACACCGCGATCCTCGGCGGCGCCGACCAGGTGGGCCGCGGCTTCTACCAGATGATGGACGGCATTGAGGTGGGCCGGGTCAACGTCGCCGCGCGCGCCTGCGGCATCTCCCTCCGCGCCTTCGAGCTGGCGGTGAGCTACGCCCAGCAGCGCAGGACCTTCGGTCAGCCACTCGCCAAGCACCAGGCGATCGCCTTCAAGCTCGCCGAGATGGGCACGAAGATCGAGGCCGCGCACGCCCTCATGGTCAACGCCGCCCGGCTCAAGGACGCCGGTCAGCGCAACGACGTCGAGGCCGGGATGGCCAAGCTGCTCGCCTCGGAGTACTGCGCCGAGGTCGTCCAGGAAGCGTTCCGCATCCACGGCGGCTACGGCTACTCCAAGGAGTACGAGATCGAGCGGCTGATGCGGGAAGCCCCGTTCCTGCTCATCGGCGAGGGCACCTCGGAAATCCAGAAGACCATCATCTCCCGAGGCCTCCTCAAGGAATACAAGCTCTAACTCCCCGGCCGGCGCACCCCCCGCGCCGCCCCGGCCCCCGCCCCACCCCGCCCCGGCCTCCGCGCCGGCCCGGCCCCACCCCGCCCCGGCCTCCGCGCCGGCCCGGCTCTGCCCCGCCCTGGCCTTCGCCCCGGCCCGGCTCTGCCCCGCCCTGGCCTTCGCCCCGGCCCGGCTCCCGCCCCGCCCCGTCGATCAAGGAGTTGTGGTGGGGAGTATATGCGGCAAAAGACCGTGAATCTGGCACCACAACTTCATGATCGACGCGACACGAGGGCGTGCCGGGGTCGTGATCGAGGCAAGGGCGTGGCGGGGCGGTGAGAGGCGCAGGGATGGGCCGTCGGGCCCCCACCTGTCCGCCGATCTTGCACTTACTGTTGCCTGATTGACCCTTATGTCGGTCTTGCCGGGACAGTAAGTGCAAGATCGGCGGAGGGCGGGGGCCGAGGGCCGGAGAGGGCGGGGGCCGAGGGCCGGAGGGGGCGGGGGCCGAGGGCCGGAGGGGGCGGGGTGGGGCGGGGCCGGGGCAGGGCGCGGGCCGAGAGCTGGGGTGGGGCCGGGTGCGGGTCGGGGAGGGTAGGTCAGGGTCGGCGGGTCAGGTTGGCGGCGGCGCGTTCGACGATGAGGCAGCGGTCCTCGACGTAGTCCATGCCGGCCTCCTCGGCGATGCGCCGGGCCTCAGCCGAGACGATGCCCAGTTGCAGCCAGACCGCGGGCGCGCCGATCGCCGCCGCGTCCCGGACCACCTGCACGGCGTCGGCCGCCGGCCGGAACACGTCCACCAGGTCGACGGGGTGCGGGATGTCGGCGAGCGTCTTGTAGGCCCGTTCTCCGAACAGTTCGTCGACCGTCGGGTTGACCGGGATGATGCGCCAGCCGTACTGCTGCATCTGCAACGGCACGCCGTGCGCGGCCTTGAACGGGTCGCGGGACGCGCCCACGACGGCGATCACGGCGGAGTCGGCGAGGATCTGCTGAGCGGTACGCACCCGCCGACTGTAGCTCCGACTACAGCAGTAACCGGCCAGACCGGCGCGCGGTTGGCGGCGGCCTACAGCAGTGTGAGCTGCTCGGCTGCCGCCGGTGGCGGTGGCTCGGGCAGGTTGCGGTTGTCGCCGCGCTCGCCACGGTGCATCCCGTGCCGGCGTGCGGCGATCCGCACCCGTGCGGTCACCTCCCGCTGGTACGCCTGCGGCGCGTACGCCCCGGCCCGGTACAGCTCGCGGTAGCGGGGCACGAGGTGTGGGTGCTCGTCGGCGAGCCAGCGTGCGTACCACTCGCGGGCGCCGGGGCGCAGGTGCAGCGGCAGTGCGGTCACGCTCGTCGCTCCCGCGGCGGCGATCGCCGAGACGGTGGCCTCGATCGACTCGTCGCTGTCGCTGAGGCCGGGCAGGATCGGGGCCATCAGCACCCCGACGGGGATGCCGGCGTCGGTGAGCGCCCGGACGGCGTCCAGTCGGCGGCGTGGGTGTGGTGTGCCCGGCTCGACGGTCCGCCAGAGGTGCTCGTCGACGAACCCCACCGAGAACGAGATGCCCACCGTGGTCACCGAGGCGGCCTGGCGCAGCAGCGGCAGGTCGCGCAGGATCAGCGTGCCCTTGGTGAGGATCGAGAACGGGTTGGCGAAGTCGCGCAGGGCGCCGATGATCTGCGGCATCAGTCGGTAACGACCCTCGGCCCGCTGGTAGCAGTCGACGTTGGTGCCCATCGCCACGTGCGCGCCCCGCCAGCGCGGCGCGGCCAGCTCCCGCCGGACCAGCTCGCCGGCGTTGACCTTGACGATCACCTTGCGGTCGAAGTCGGCACCGGCGTCGAGGTCGAGATAGGTGTGAGTGTTTCTCGCGAAACAGTATCGACAGGCATGAGTGCATCCCCGGTACGGGTTGATCGTCCACTCGAACGGGACGCGGGACTGCCCGGGCACCCGGTTGAGGATCGACTTGGCCTGCACCTCGTAGAAGGTCATCCCGGCGAACTCGGGGGTGTCGAAGGTGCGGGTGACGGCGCCGGGCAGCGCCAGCGGCAGGGGTGGCGTCGCTGGCGCTGCCCGCTCGGGGTCTCCCTCAACCGGGGGAGCGGTGAGGTTGTCCCAGCGCATGGGCACTATTCGAACACGTGTACGAGCGCCGCGCAAGTGACCCGCCGTACACCGGTGCACATCCAGGTGGTCAGAGAGGGAAGGATGGAGGCATGGAGACGTCGACCTTCGTCTACGACGGGGACTGCGCGTTCTGCACGACCTGTGCGCAGTTCATCGAGCGCCGCATCCCCACGTCCGCGCGGGTGGTGCCCTGGCAGTTCGCCGACCTGGCCGCGCTCGGCCTCAGCGTGGCCGAGTGTGAGGAGGCCGTGCAGTGGGTCGGCGCGGACGGCGCGCGCGCGGCGGGCCCGGACGCCATCGCGAAGCTCCTCGCGGCGAGCGGCCCACTCTGGCGGGTCGCCGGTGCCGGTCTGCGGTTCCCGCCGGTGCGCGCGGCGGCCTGGCCGTTGTACCGCTGGGTCGCGCGCAACCGGCACCGGCTTCCCGGGGGCACGGCGGCCTGCGCCCTGCCACAGGAGGCCCGGGAGCGGCTCTACGGCCCGAGCGGTCGCCCCAGCGCCGAAGCCTGACCGTCGAGCGCCGGCTCCGCGCCGGAGCCCGCCGGGCCCTGTCCGGTGGGCACCGGGTTGGCGTCCGTCGAGCGCTGGCCGGTGGGCACCGGGTCGGCTTCCGTCGGGTCGGCTGGAGGCGCGTCGTCGGGAGTGTCGCGGCGGACGAGCCGGCGGGCCCAGACCAGCGGGCGTACCCGCTCCAGCGGTAGGAAACTGGTCATCGCGGCCAGGTGCGGCGCGAACGAGATCGTGATGGTCGCGATGGTGACCGCGTGGAACGAGTAGAAGAAGCCGACCATGGCGTGACGCCAGCGGGGTGGCAGGAAGAAGACCACCGGGCTCAGCAGCTCGAACGCCACGATGCCGAACTGGGCGACGATCAGCAGGTACGGCACCTGGGCGATCAGGTCGGCCAGGTCGGTGCCGCGGCGGATGATCGCGCGGGCCAGGACCGAGCCGGTCAGCCAGTCCAGGCCGCCGAAGCGCAGCTTGGCGAAGGCGGCCAGGAAGTACGTGCAGATCACCGCGATCTGGGTGACGCGGAGGGCCCAGCCACCGGCCTCGGTGCGGGTGGGGTCGCCGTGCCGGGCGCGACCGGCGGTGGGCAGTACGGCAAGAGCGACGAGCAGCCCGAACCGGTCGTGGTCGACCTTGCCGTAACTCATCGCGATGATCATCCACTCCAGGTACAGCGCGCACACCGCCCAGCCGAGCAGCCGGGGTGCCCGTCCGGTGGCGGCGAGGAGGGCGAGCAGCAGCAACGCCCAGAAGATCACCGTCACCAGGGTCTCGGTCGGCGTCGGCAGTGGGAGCAGGCGGCCGACCAGGAGCGGCTGGTAGAGGTCGCCGGGCACGCTGACCCGGGTGCGTACCCAGGGGGTGAAGATCACCAGATCGGCGGCGACGAACAGGTAGATCAGGGTCCGGAACGCGGCCACCCGGCCCCGGGGCACGGCCTCGGTCAGCCAGCGGGTCATCGGGTGGCCTGCCAGCGGACGACGGTCTGGTCGGTGTGTTGGCCGGTGGGTCGGCCGGCGCGGATGCCGTGCCAGCGGATGACGATGCGGACCTCGACAAGCGCGGGGGCGTCCGGGTGCCGTTCGGCGTACGCGTCGGCGACCTCGGTGAGCAGTGTCGGGTCGGCGGCGTACCGGGCCTGCTGACCCTCGATCTCGGCGCGTCGGATGCCTGTCGCGTTCTGGTCGAGGTCGATCACCGCTCCGGCGCTGTTCACTCCCTCGACCCGGGTGTCGGGCGCTGGGGCGTTCGGCGGGTTCGAGGTGGAGTACATCCGGAACGGGCCGAACGGGAAGTCGTCGTCGCTGCCCCAGAAGGTGCCGCCGACGAGCAGGACGAGGCCGAGTGCGGTCGCGCCCAGCCGGGTCACGCGCCCGCGGGTGGTCAGATTCTCCATCGGGTCGTGACGATACGGGATGTACCGGAGGTGTCGGGTCCCTCCGACGGCCACTCCGACCTGACCGGGAAGGTGATCATGCGAGAGCTGGCGGCGGGGTACGACGAAGGCCGGGCCCGTACCGGGCCCGGCCTTCCGTGTCGTCAGCGGACGACTCAGTGGTTGTGCTCGGCCAGCTGCTTGCGGACGTCGTCCATGTCCAGCGCCTCGACCTGCTCGATCAGGTTCTCCAGGGCGGACTCGGGGAGGGCGCCCGGCTGGGCGAAGACGATGACGCCGTCCCGGATCGCCATGATCGTCGGGATCGAGCGGATGTCGAACTTCGCGCCCAGCTCCTGCTGAGCCTCGGTGTCGACCTTGCCGAAGACGATGTTCTGGTGCTTCTCCGAGGAGCGCTCGTAGACCGGGGCGAACCGCTTGCACGGACCACACCAGTCGGCCCAGAAGTCGACCAGGACGATGCCGTCGTTGCCCGTCACCTCGTCGAAGTTCGCCGAGGTCAGCTCAACGGTTGCCATTGCACTCTCCGATCACCGCGGTTTGCGTACGTCCCGTAGAACCAGGGCTGACCGTATCGAATTCCCGGGTCGTGGGGCACGAAACGTGCTCGGGGCTGCCGGAGGGCCTCGCAGCCCATCGACACATGTCTGTTCACACCCGACCTGCGGAACGCACTTGCATCGCGCACTTGCGTGACCTGCGGTAATGGGAGCGTTTCCAGGGAGATCCACGCGATTGAGCGCTACGAATCGGTAACTTGGGCATTGACAAGGAGGTATCCGGCCTGCGGAGATCGCTGATCAACCTTCGCTCCGTCACGGAGAGTAGTGTTACAAAAAGATAAATGTGACCGCGATCTCTGTTGAACCTACGCAGTCGTAGGGCAGAATTTCTCACATCAGAGCGTGGGCGGCGGGTGCCGGGGAGGGCCCCGCCGCTCATTGCGTCTCCCCCCGGGCATGTGACAGGTGTGACATTTCCGCCGCCACCGCGCCCCACCAGTCGCCTTAACCATCGATAAGGCATGCTGTGCCGAACTCCATCGCCGCCCGTCGAAGGGACCAGCATGCAGTTCGGTCGCTACTACGAGGAGTTCGAGGTCGGCGCGGTCTACCGGCACTGGCCGGGCAAGACCGTGACCGAGTACGACGACCACCTCTTCTGCCTGCTCACCATGAACCACCATCCGCTGCACATGGACGCGCACTACGCCGCGACGGCAAGCCAGTTCAAGCGCAACGTCGTGGTTGGCAACTACATCTACTCGCTGCTGCTCGGCATGTCGGTGCCCGACGTGAGTGGAAAGGCGATCGCCAACCTGGAGGTCGAGTCGCTGCGGCACGTCGCGCCGACCTTCCACGGCGACACCATCTACGGCGAGACCACGGTGCTGGACAAGCGGGAGTCCGGCTCGAAACCCGACCGGGGCGTGGTGTCGGTGGAGACTCGCGGCTACAACCAGGACGGCACGATGGTCTGCGTCTTCCGGCGCAAGGTCATGGTCCCCAAGCGGGAGTACGCGGCCACTGCGGTGCCCGACGGAGTGGACCCGGAGCGGCCCAGCTTCCCCGAGCCGCGCTGACCGTCGCGGCGGGCTCGACCGACGACGGGCACCGGGCTCCATCCCCGTGGCGGGTCTGCTGGGGATGGGGCCCGGCGCTCGTCTCGGGGCATATGCTGACGCCGGAGGTCCCGATGAGCCACTCCGTCGAGGGAGAGCCGTCCGCTGCCGGCCGCCGAGGCGTGCCCCTGACCACCGCTGTCTACTCCGCCGCCGAGTGGGACCTGCTCACCACGCTGCCCGGTCGGGTCCTCGTGGCCGCCGCGGCACCCGCTCCGGGTCGGACGGAACGTGGGGTCATGGCGAGCCTGGCCGGCCTGGACGCGGTGGCCGCCGGCCGAGCCTCGGACAGTGACCTGGTCCGCGCGGTGGTCGCCACGATCTACGCCCGCCACGACGGCACCCCGCAACCCCCCGAGCGGCTCACCGACCTGGTGGACCTGCTGGCCGCCTGCCGGGCGGCGAGCCGGGTCCTGCGGCGGCGGGCCGACCCCGCCGACTCGGCCGCGTACCGCCAGTGGGTGCAGTCGGTCGCGGGCCGGGTCTGTCGCGCGGTGCCCGGCGCCGGCGCGGGCCGGGTGGATCCACCGGCCAGTCCGGCGGACCGGCGTCTCCTGGACCGGCTCGGTGCCGCTCTCGACCTCGGTTGACCGGCAGGTCGTCGCGCCGGGCGTCGACGCGGTCCGTACCCTCTGATGACCGTGACCGACGACCAGCTCGAGGTGGGTGTGGGCCCCTGGCCGGGGGACCCACCGGACGACAGCCGTTACGACCCGCAGCTGCTGGCGGAGGGGGATCGACGCAACGTCGTCGACCGCTACCGCTACTGGCGGCACGAGGCGATCGTCGCCGACCTGGACCAGCACCGGCACGGTTTCCACGTCGCGATCGAGAACTGGCAGCACGACTTCAACATCGGCACGGTGGTGCGCAACGCCAACGCGTTCAACGCCGCCGAGGTGCACATCGTCGGACGGCGGCGGTGGAACCGGCGCGGCGCGATGGTGACCGATCGGTACCAGCACGTACGGCACCACGAGACGATCGAGGAGTTCGTCGCCTGGGCCGCCGGGCGGCACCTGCCGGTCTTTGGCATCGACAACCTGCCCGGGTCGCGTCCGCTGGAGACCGGCACGCTGCCACGGGACTGCGTGCTGCTGTTCGGCCAGGAGGGGCCCGGCCTCTCCGAACCGGCCCGCGCCGCGTGCGAACAGCTCTACTCCATCGCCCAGTACGGCTCGACCAGGTCGATCAACGCGGGCGTGGCAAGCGGAATCGCGATGCACACCTGGATCCGGACGCACGCCGGCCCGCCGCCGGACTGACCCCGTCCGGTGCCCAATCGGACGTTCCGGCTTGACGTGCCGGCGGTCCGGGGCGACGGTGGGGATGTGAGTGTCGCGGTGAGTTGTCCGAGATGCGGGGGCCCGGTAAGGGCGCCGGATCTGATGAACACCGACTCCAGGTGCGTGCGCTGCGGCCCGGTGCCGCCGCTGCACGTGCCTGAGCACATCGGAGCGGAGATCGTGGCGAGCGTGGTGGAGCGGATCACCACGACCGCCGATCCGCCGGTGACTCCGCTGTGGTGCCCGTGGCCGTTGCCGCCCGGTTGGACACTCACCGGCGTGGCGTACGCCGGGGACGAACGGACGGGAGTGCGGGCGACCGCGGTGGCGTGTGCGGGCCCGGCGCCACTCGGTGGCGGTCCCGCCGATCTGGTCTTCGTGGCCGAGGAACCCGGCGTGGGCCTGGGCACCTGGCTCGCCGGGCTGGCCGGCCCGGATCCGGGGCCGGAGTTGGTCGACGCGCTGACCGACCCGGGGCCCGGCCACCCTGACCACGTCGGACAGGCGAAGATCAAGGTCGGCGGGCACCCCACTCCACTGTGGTTGGTGAATTCTTCGACGGATCGAAGCGCGTACGCGGGCGAAGCTCGGGGAATGTGGCTCCATGCGATAGCCTGGCCGGCGAGTGCGGGTCACCTGCTCGCGGAAGATGTCGTGCTACACGACCTGACCGAGTGGGTTCCGCCCGAGCTCGTGTACGGCGCACCGTCCCCGTACCTACCTGGGAGACCTTGACAAGTCTCCCGGTTTGACGGAGAACGGACGCAGATATTCACTGTACGACACCACACTGATACTCTGGGTGCCGCTGCGGTAATGGGACCCGGCGCCGCGCGAGAGGATGGCCCGCCATGGTCAAGAAGGTCCTCACCTGGGCCGGAATCGCATTCTTGATCTTCTTCGTCGCCTACCGGCCAAACTCGGCGGCGGATGTGTTCAAGTCGCTCGGCGGCGGGATCATGGATATCGCCCAGGGGTTTGGCGACTTCTTCACCAGCCTCGTCGCCTAGCCGCCGATGGGCAGCCCCTCCGGTCCACCCTTCGACCCGGACGACCCCGACCGGGAACGCCGCGAGCGTGACACCGAGCCGATCCCGCGGGTCGGGCCCGACGACGGCCCGGGCTACGGGGCCGGTCCCGGCCTGTCCGACGGTCCGTCCCTTTCGGACGATGTCGGCTATGGCGACGGGCCCGGCTATGCCGGCCAGGGTCGTTCCGGTCGGGGTTGGATCCGTGATCCGGAGGCCAGCTACCAGCCCCCGCAGATCTCCGAGGACGAGCTGGCCGGGTTGCGCGCCGACGCGACCGGCTCGACCCCTCGACGGGTGCTGCCACTCGAGGACGAGCCCAGTTCGCTCGTGGCTCGCTATCTCTTCCCCACCGAGCGTTACCGGGGCGAGTGGAAGCGGCACTGGATCCACCTCACCAACCCGCTGTTGATCGGCATCGCGGCGACCTTCGTGCTCGGCTACCTCTCCGGCTTCCTCGCCGGCCAGGACGTGGGCGCGCTGACCACCATCGCCGTGCTGCTCTGGTTCGCGGTGATGGGCTGGGTGGCGTGGAAGGTCGCCGACTGGTGGTATGACCGGTTCATCCTGACCAACAAGCGGGTCATGGTGGTCAACGGCATCGTCACCCGCAAGGTGGCGATGATGCCGCTGGTCCGGGTCACCGACATGAAGTACGAGCAGACCCCGACCGGCCGGGCGCTCAACTACGGCACCTTCGTGCTGGAGTCCGCCGGCCAGGAGCAGGCCCTCCGGGAGATCAAGAATCTACCCAACCCGAACGAGCTCTACCTGCGCGTCGTCGAGGAGATGTACGAGCCGCAGGCGGTCGAGGCGCGGCTCGGCAAGGAGGCCGACGAGGCCAAGGCCGACGACGGGGCGTGAAAGTTTTCGACCGAACATCGGAGCAAGTGCGCACCTTTCGTCATGGACCGGAGTGCCCCTGACGTGGCACTCTGCCAGGACGGCAGGGGTGTGGAGGTGGGCGGTGGCGAGCAGGGACTCGTTGGAGGAGCAGTTCCGCGAGTTCGTCGCGGCACGTTCCGCCGCGCTCCTGCGCACCACATACCTGCTCACCGGAGACTGGGCCACTGCCGAGGATCTGCTCCAGACGGCGCTGACCAAGACCTACCTCGCGTGGAAGCGGCTCGGCGGGATCGAGGCGGTCGAGCCGTACGCCCGACGTGTGCTGGTCAACACGTCGACCAGTTGGTGGCGGCGGCGTTGGCACGGCGAACGCCCGACCGAGGTGCTGCCCGAGCGGGCCGGTGTCGACGAGATCGAGCAGCAACTCGACCGTGATCTGCTGTGGCGGCACCTGCGGCAGTTGCCCAACCGGCAGCGGGCGGTGCTGGTGCTGCGCTACTACGAGGACATGTCGGAGGCGCAGACCGCCGCGATGCTGGACATCTCACCGGGCACGGTGAAGAGCCAGACATCTCGGGCACTGGCCACGCTGCGTCGGCGACTGGGCGAGGACGCACCGGACCTCGCCGCCGCAGCCGGTGTCTCCGGTCGTTCGCGAGTTGCCGCCGGTGCGGGGGCCACGCCCGGTACCTCCGACCGGACGACGGGTTCCGGCTCCCGGCCCGGACGGGTCCCGGCCACCGGTACCGCTGCCCCACCCGGGTCGGGGCGGGCGGCTGCCCGACCCGTACCCCGCCCGGCCGCTCCGCGTCCCGCCGTGGCGAGTGCGATCACCCCGCAGGTCGTGCTGCCCCCCGCCCCGGCGGCCGTGCCCGTCGGCACCGGCTCCGGTGAGCAGCAGTGAGCGAGTTTCCAAGCCGGCGCGACAACCTGGCGGACGGCCCGTCGCGTTCCTACCAGGTGCGGCCTGACGATCTGGAAGGTGCGGTGCGGGAGACTCTCTCGCACCGGGTCGCTGTTGCCCGGCCACTGGGCGTCGACCCGGCCGGTCAGGCCATTCGCCGGGCGAACCGGATCCGGCGTCGCCGCACCGCTGCCGGCCTCGCCCTCGCGGCGGTCACCACCGTGCTGCTCAGCGCCGGAATGGCCCAGCTCGGTGCCGAGACCCGGCGGGACGGTCCACCCATCGTGGTGATCGGTGACCCGGACCCGACCAGCCGGCCATTCCCGACGACAAGCGTGCCAGGTCCCGGCCCCGCACCCCTGACACCGGCCCCTCCAATGGTCAGCGTGACGCTTGTCGACGCCGACGGGCGGCGATTGGTGCTGCCCGACGTCGGGCCGGCCGAACAGGCACAGCCCCTGCCCAACGGCGGCGGTTGGCTGGTGGTCGGCGCGCAGACCACCGCGGGGCGCTCGCTGTGGGTGGTGCAGAACGACGGCCTGGTGCAGGTGCTGCTGGCCGGGGCGGGCGCGATCGTACTGGCCCCGGACAGCCTCCAGGTCGCCTGGCGCGACCGAGGCGATCTGCTGGTGGCGGGTGTGGTCGGCACCCAACTCATCGGGGCGGTGCGTACCCCCGTCCCCACGGCGGCGGAGCCCGTCGGATTCGTCGCCGACAACGTGCTGGTCCGACTCGACCCGGCCGGCGCCGGTCACACCCTCTGGCGACCCGGTGCCGGGCCGTTGCCGGCGGCCCTCGACCGGAAGAGCCTCAACATCTACGGGCGGCTGCCCGACGGGCGGCTCGTGGGCCAGGTCGCCACGAGCGATCCGGACCGGCCCTGCCTCGCCGTCCTCACTCCGACCCGGTACCTGGAGCCAGTACGCACCGGCTGCGGTCCCCACCTCAGCCAGGACGGCGTGGGCGGGGTCTCCCCGGACGGGCGGTGGCTGCTGGTCAACGGGATGACCGGCAAGGTCGGCCGGTCCCTGCTTGTCGACCTGCAGCGGCTCGGGCCGGATGCGAGCACCGTCGCGGCCGGGCCGCCGGCGACCGGGGCGATCGTCTGGAGCGACGCGACGAACGCCTCCTACCTCGACGGCGACGGCGAACTGGTCCGGGTCGACGTCGGCCAGACCCGGGCGGGAGAGCCGGCCAGCCCCACCGCGGTGCCCGATCTGCCCGCCGGAGACCGGCCGATCCTGGTGAAGGGCTTCTGACCCCGGCAGCCCAAGTGAGCCGGGCTCACGGTTTTCTCGGTAGCGTCGGGCGGTGACCTCGCGTACCGGATCCGCCCCCCGCATCGACCTGCACACCCACTCGACGGCAAGCGACGGGACGCTGACCCCGGTCGAGCTGGTCGGCGCGGCCTTCGACGCCGGGCTGGACGTGCTGGCGATCACCGACCACGACACCACCGCCGGCTGGGCGCCCGCCGTGGACGCGCTACCGCCAGGTCTGCGTCTGGTCCGGGGCGCGGAACTGTCGTGTCGCTGGTCCGGCGCGCAGCCGGCGGTGCCGCTGCACCTGCTCGCGTACCTGTTCGACCCGGATCATCCGGAGTTGGTGGCCGAGCTGGCGCGGGTCCGGGCCGCCCGGGAGGAGCGCGGCGAACGGATGGTCGGCCTCCTGCGCGCCGACGGCATCGACGTGAACTGGCCGGACATCCTGGCCGGCGCGGGTGGCGGCACCGTGGGGCGCCCGCACCTCGCGCAGGCCCTCATCCGCGCTGGTCTGGTCGGCAGCGTCCGGGAGGCGTTCGGCCCGGACTGGCTGGGCGAGCGGTACCGGCTGCCCAAGGAGGACATCGACGTGTTCCGGGCCGTCCGCCTGGTCCGGGCGGCCGGTGGGGTGCCGGTCTTCGCCCACCCGCGGGCCACCCGACGTGGCCGTGTGGTGCCCGACAAGTTGATCGCCGAGCTGGCCGCCGCCGGGCTGGCCGGGCTCGAGGTCGACCACGAGGACCACAGCCCCGCCGAGCGGGAACACGTCCGCGCGCTCGCCGCCGAGCTGGGTCTGCTCGTCACCGGCTCCTCGGATTTCCACGGCACCCACAAGACCGTTCAGCTCGGCGCGTTCAGCACCAGCGTCGAGGCGTACGAGCGGATCGTCGCCGACGGGGTGACCGAGGTCGCTTCGGGGTGATCCGGGTATTTCGCCCATCGCCCCGCGGCTAGGTTGATCGCGTGGATCTGAAGCTGTTCGGCGAGGTTTTCGTGACCCTGCTGGTGATCACTGACCCGCCGGGCATGATGCCGATCTTCCTGGCGCTGACCGGCCCACTGCCCGCCCGTGATCGCAATCGGGCCGCCTGGCAGGCCGTCACGCTGGCGTTGGGCGTCATCGTGGTCTTCGCGGTGGCGGGGCAGACCCTGCTGGACTACCTGCACGTCGACCTCCCGGCGTTGCAGGCGGCCGGCGGGCTGCTGCTCGTGCTCGTCGCACTCGAACTGCTCACCGGCAAGACCGACGGCCCCAGCTCGGACGCCACCTCGAACATCGCACTGGTGCCGCTGGGCACCCCACTGCTGGCCGGACCGGGCGCCATCGTGGCCACCATGCTCTTCGTCCAGCAGGCCGACGGGCTGGCGGACTTCACCGCCATCGCCGTGGCGATCCTCGCCGTGATGCTCGCCGTCTGGATCGTCCTGCGCTTCTCCGGCGGCATCGTCAAGATCCTGCGACCGGGTGGCATCGAGGTCCTGACCAGGATCGCCGGCCTGCTGCTGGCCGCGATCGCCGTGCAACTCATCGCCGACGCGGTGTTCGCCTTCGTCACGCAGTACGTCAACATGACCTGACGGCACGCGCGCGATGTCAGGGGCGGATGGCAGGATCGCAGGCGTGCGACGATCCTCATCAGCGGGCCGGCCCGCAGCCGGCGGCCGTGCCCCCCGCCAGCGCGCCGGTGACGCCGAGCAGCTCGGCTTCGAGGGCATGCCGGAGCGGCTGTTCGTCTGCACCCCCAGCAAGCTCGGCGCGTACGCCGACTGCCCGCGCCGCTACCGCTACTCCTACGTCGATCGGCCCGCCCCACCCAAGGGTCCGCCGTGGGCGCACAACTCGCTCGGCGCCAGCGTGCATACCGCCCTGAAGAACTGGTATGCGCTGCCCACCGACCGGCGGCGCCCCGAGGCGCTTGCCACGCTGCTCAAGGGCACCTGGGTCCGCGAGGGCTACCGCGACGACGAGCAGGAGCGGGCCGCCTACCGGCGGGCGTTGGGGTGGCTGGAGGCGTACGTCGAGACATTGGAGCCGGATTCCGACCCGCTCGGCGTGGAGCGGGTGGTGGCGGTCAAGACTGCGGTGTTGGCGTTCAACGGTCGCGCCGACCGGATCGACTCGCGCCCCGGGCCGGAGGGGCCGGAGCTGGTCATCGTCGACTACAAGACCGGTCGCACCGGGCTGGACACGGACGACGCCCGGGGCTCGCAGGCGCTGGCGCTCTACGCGTACGCCGCCGAGCGGGTGTTCCGTCGGCCGTGCCGCCGGGTGGAGCTGCACCACCTGCCGACCGGCACCGTCGCCGGCCACGACCACACGGTCGAGTCGCTGGCCCGGCAACTGACCCGCGCGGAAGAGACGGCCCGCGACATCATGGCCGCCGAACGGGCCGTCGCCGACGGTGCCGACGCGGACGAGGCCTTTCCGGTGGCGCCCGGCCCGCGCTGCGGCTGGTGCGACTTCCGACGGCACTGCCCGACCGGCGCGCAGGCTCCGGGCAAGGAGCCGTGGGCGGCCATGGACCGGCCCGCCGACGGTTGATCCCCTGCCGGGGGGCAGGTCAGCCGGCCGGTGTGGCGGCGGCGTGCCGCGCGGCCCGCTCCTTGGCCGCCTGGATCAACGGCCCCTCCAGGTAACGCCGGGGGACGGCGGCGAAGGCGAGCCGCAGCGCCCGCACGCTCAGATCCGCCGACAGCGCGGTGGTCGGCAGGCCGATGCCCCCGTACATCCGGTGTGCCCAGGCCGGCAGCAGCGCGAACGCGGTGCCCGCGATCCCCAGGTACGCCCAGCGCGGCGGGCCCAGCGTGAGCCCCAACCGGACCGGCAGGCTGACCTTCCACGGCAGCGGCGGGGCGGTGAGGAACACCGCCGTCTCGGCGGCTTCCCGGGTCATCCGCAACTGTGGTCGTACGGCCCGGTAGTACTCCGCGACCTCGGCGGCGGTGCCCGGGACGGTGGTCGGGTCCAGACCGACCAGGACGGCGGCGCGGCGCTGCTCGGCGTAGTAGCCGTCCACCTCGTCGTCGCTCAGCGGCAGGCCGGCGCGGCGGGCCGTGCTGAGGAACGACTCGACCTCGGTCACGTGCACCCAGCGCAGCAGGTCCGGTTCGTCGATCCGGAACTCCTCGCCGGTGAGCGTGTCGGTGGCTCGCAGCCGGTCGTGCAGACGACGTAACCGGGTTCCGGCAGCCTCCGCCTCGGCGGTGGTCCCGTAGACCGTGGTCGCCACATAGGTCGCGGTGCGGAGCAGTCGGCCCCAGGCGTCGGTGCGGTAGTTGCTGTTCTGTGCCACCCCGGCCATGGCCCGGGGGTGCAACGCCTGGAGGTAGAGCGAGCGCAGGCCGGCGACGATCAGGATCGGCTCCTCGTGCACCTTCCACGTGACCGAACCCGGACCGAACAGGCCGAGGTCATCGGAGTCCACCGCCCAAGAGTGCCACGGTCGGGCCGACCTCGCCGGTGACGGGTCGCGGGTGCCCGGGATCAGACGTCGGCGGAGCGGAGGGCCCGGCAGCCCGGGCAGAGCCCCCAGAAGGTCACCTCGGCCTCGTCCACCTCGAAGCCGTGCGCGGTGTTCGGCTCCAGGCACGGTGCGCTGCCCACCGCGCAGTCGATGTCGGCGATCTCGCCGCAGCCCCGGCAGACTACGTGGTGGTGGTTGTCGCCGACGCGCGATTCGTAGCGGGCGGGACTGCCCGCCGGCTCGATCCGGCGCGACAGCCCGGCCCGGGACAGCGCGCCCAGCACGTCGTAGACCGCCTGGGTGGAGACCGAGTCGAGGCGTTCACGAACCCGCCGGGTGATCTCGTCGACCTCCAGGTGGCCGCCGCCGGACAGCACGTCGAGCACCGCGAGGCGCGGCCGCGTGACCCGCAGGCCCTTCGACCGCAGCAACTCCTCCGCACCGGACATTCGCCAATGACAGCACGCCCGCTGAGCATCGACAACCGTCGCCCGCTCCGGGTGGCCACCGACACAGCCAGGCAAGATCGGGAGTACGGCCCACCGGGTGAACCTGATCGACGCGGCGCGCGTGTGTCCGGTCGAGAGCCTGGGGACGATCGGCGGACCATAGGCTGACCACCCCTGACCATGATCCACCTGGAGGGTTCGATGTTCGAGGAGATCCTGGGCCTACCGGTACACGTCCTGGTGGTCCACGCGGTCGTCGTGTTCGTACCGCTCCTGGCGGTGCTGGCCGTCGCGTACGTGGGGCTGCCGCGCTGGCGGCACCGGCTCGACTGGGCCCTTGGCCTCCTCGCCCTGGCCGCGCCGGTGACCGCCTTCGTGGCGGTCGAGTCTGGTGAGGCGCTCACCGACGCACTTGTGGCCCGGGGTTTCCAGGGCCCGATCCTCGACCAGATCTTCGAGCACTCCCGCTACGGTGACATCCTCTTCCGCATCGTGGTGCCACTCGGGATCGTGGCCATCCTGCTGCTCGTGGCGACGAGTGGGCACCCCCGGGTGCCGCGGCTGCCCGCGCTTGTCATCCCGGTGCTGTCGGTGGCGACCGTGGCGCTCGCCATCGCCGCCCTGGTCTACGTCTACCTGACCGGCCACTCCGGCGCCGAGACCGTCTGGGGCACCACCCTCTGAGCTGTCACCCCTTGCCGGTGCCCCTTGCCGGCGTCTCGGGCTGGCGTCCCGTGGCGGCGTTTCGGGCTGGCGACGCGTGGGGGCGTCCCGGGCCAGCACCTCTCGCCGGGCGCACCGGAGGCGGACATCAGAAGATGACTCGCGAGCAGAGCAGACAGAGCAGAAACAGCAACACCACGCCGGCCGCCGCCCCGAAGCCGTAGGTGACCCGCTGCGAGCGCTGCTCGGCCGCGTCCAGGTCGGCCACGTCCTGCGGCGGCAGGTGTCGCGGCGGCGCCGGCTGAAGGTGTACGGGTGGACGCCACCCCGCCGGCGGCGGCACGCTCGGCGGCGGGCCGGAGTACCCGCCGGGGGCGTACCCGGTCGAAGCTGGGTTGGTGGGACCGGTGGGTGAGGGGCCGACGGGCCCGGTCGGTGCTGGGCCGCCGGGGCTCGGCGGCGGTTGGGGGGTGGGCCCGGCCGGTGGTGTCGTCACCGGGGCGGTGGGGGGTTGGTCGGCCACCGCGTCGTCGCCGGTGTCGGGCCGTCGCCAGTAGTCGTCCGGGTTGCTGCCACCGCTGGGGGTCGTCACGCCGTCCGACGCTACCAACGCCACCGCCGGGCCCGGTCGTTTCGGGTCGGCGTGCCACGGCGGTCGGCTCGGTTGTTTCTGGCTGGCGTGCCACGGCGGTCGGCTCGGTCGTTTCTGGTCGGCGTGCCACGTCGTTGGCCCCGGTCACCCACCGTCGGCTGCGCTAGTCTTGCCGCTCGTGAGCACCGAAGACCCCGGCACGCACGGCGTACGTGGTGACGACGACCGCACCGTCGACCTGAGCGAAGACTTCGTGGTGCTGCCCGAGCAGACCTCTGACGACACCGACCGTGGTTGGGGCGAGCGGCCGGGCGGCAACGACGACTGGCTGCTCGCCGAACGCCCCCCGCACTGGGACTGACGCTGGCGCCTCGCGACGTCCGTCCGGCAGCCGACCGTGGATTGCCGGCTGTCGGGGCGTTTCGCCGGACTCCGTCGGTGCGTCGGAGGGCACGGTGGTCGGCGGGCATCCGGCCGGGGTGTGCAGGACTGCGGCGGCCAGGCCGAGCAGCGCGGCGACCATTGTGGCCCGGAGCAGGGTGCGCCCGCCGGGCAGGGTGAGCTGACGCAGCGGACGCAGAGCCCGCGCCGAATCCGGATCGACCATCGCCGCTGCCGCCTCCCGTCCCCGGGCGCCGCAGTGGCACCCATGGACGGCAGGCTAGGCATATTTCAGCGCCTCGGCCGGCCCACACCCAACGCCTGTGGACAACCGCCCGGCCTGTGGAAAACGCCCGCCCGTCGGTTCGTTCTGCTATGACTCGCCTGTGACCCGCCTTGATCGACTCGCGTTCAAGGAAGGCGCGGCATCGAGGCGAGGGAGACGGGCCGACTTCCTGAAACCCGAGTGGATCTAGCCCGGCCGGGCCTGGTCGGGCCTGGGGCGACCAGGAAACCGGGCTGTCGGGGCCGCGGGGACGGGCCGACTTCCTGAAACCCGAGTGGATCTAGGCCCGACCGGTCTGGTCGGGCCTTCGACGATCAGGATGCGGAGCTGGCCGCTGCCGCCTTGCCGCCGCCCGACCCACCCGAGGAAGACCCCGAAGACGACCCGGACGAGGACGACGACCCAGACGAGGGCGATCCGGACGAGGACGACCCGGACGAGGACGACGACCCCGACGAGGACGAGGACGACGAGCTGTCACCCGAGGACGACTCGGACTTCGCCGGCTTGCTGGTCGTGCCGCCGGCCGCCGTCTCGGAGCCGGACGCCCGGGAGTCGGTGCGGTAGAAGCCCGAACCCTTGAAGACGATGCCGACCGAGTTGAAGACCTTGCGCAGCCGCCCCTGACACGCCGGGCACTCGGTCAGCGGCTCGTCAGAGAAGGACTGCACCGCCTCGAGCTGGTGACCGCACGTGGTGCAGGCGTACTGGTACGTGGGCACGTTCTCCTCCGGATCTGGGCTCGGCCAGTTGGCACTCGACGTATTCGAGTGCCAATGGTGCGTCATTCGCCCCGGGTTCGTCCAGCGGACGTGTGGGGCGCGACACCGTGCGCCGCACCCGGGCCGCCGTCAAGCGTACGCACCCCGTCGGCGGGCGTGACGACCGCGCGCACCCGGCGGTCGTGTGGCTCCACCGGGAGCGCCTCGACCAGCTCACCGTCGTGCAGGGGTGCCACCGTCAGGGCCACCTCGGGCACCCGGGCGAGCGCGCGGTCGTACGAGCCGCCGCCGCGCCCGAGCCGCCGACCGTGGTGGTCGACGGCGAGAGCCGGTACGACCACCAGCTCGGCGTGGGCGACCGCGGTCACCCCGAGGCGGGTTCCGGCCGGCTCCCGGATACCCCGGCCTGCCGCGACCAGGGCACCCGGCCCGGTATACGCCGCCCAGTCCAGATCGAGGTCGTCGAGGAGCACCGGCAGCAGCAACTCGGCGTCCGCCGGCAGAGCCGCCCGCAGCACCTCGGGGAGGTCCCCGCCGCCCGGTTCCGAGCCGACCGGCACGTACGCGGTCATCCGGTGGGGGCGCAGCCGGCGTACCAGATCGACAAGCTCGGCCTGGACGCGCCGGGCAGCGGCAGCCCTCGTCGCGGCGGGCAGCGAACGACGGCGAGCGAGGAGGTCGGCGCGGGTGTTCCGCTTCGTCACCCGGGTCACTTCCGCTTCATCAGAAAATTCTGGCACGCAACACTCCTGACGCAACGCCTCTCCCACGGTTGCTCTGTGTCAGCATCGCAAGCAACGGAGGCGGAACTTCCGGGGGGACCGAGTGACGCTACGCGGGCGGTTGACGGCAGCCTTCCTCGCGGTGGTGCTCGGGCCGGTCCTGCTCGGCGCGCTCTTCGTCGCCTCGACCGTCGCGGCTGTCGACCGCAGCCGCTCCACCGAGCGCCTGGCGGTGGCGGCGTCCACCGTGCGTACCTCGGTCGACGCGCTCTGCCAGCAGCTCCGCGCCACCGCCGACGCGGTGGCGCTCACCCCCGACCCCGCCGTCGCCGCCGCGCAACTCGTCGGCCGGGGCCTGGCCGCCGCGGTGCAGATCACCGACGTGGCGGGCCAGGTCACCTACGTTTCGCCAGGTGCGCCGTCCAGCCCGTGGCAGCACTGCTCCGGACCGGACGACGGCCCCGACGGCGCTTCGCCGCTGGGCCCGGGGGGTCCGACCGACGGTGCGACAAGCGCGGTCCGGGCACTGGCCGCCCGGGTCGACCTGCACGATCGTGCCGGCACCCGGCGGGGCACGGTGACCGCCGCGCAACGTGTCGACCCGGCGTTCGTGGCCCGACTGGCGGCGGTGACCGGGGCGGCGGTCACCCTGCTCGACAGTGGGGCGCGCGCCGCACGGGTTACCCACACGACCGAGTCCCGGGACGTACGCGACGCGGTGCTGGCCGCCGCCGTCGCCGTCCGGGGCGAGCAGGTCACCGAGACGAACGAGGGTCGGTACGTGCGCCGGCTCGGGCCGTCCGACGAGCAGCCGCTGCCACTCGTGCTCTCCGTGCCCAGTGAGCGGCCACCGGGGCTGCACGCCACGCTGGTCGGGGTGGTCGTGCTTGCCGGGTTGCTCGCCGTGCTGACCGCCTGGCGGCTGGCCCGGGTGACCACCCGACCGTTGGCGGAGTTGGCCGGGGCGGTCGACCGGGTGGCCCAGGGCGACCTGACCGCGCGGGTGCCGGTACGCAGCCGCGACGAGTTGGGGCGGTTGGCCGCCGCGTTCAACCGGATGACCAGGGAGACCGGCTCCTACGTCGCGGCGTTGACAAGTAACCGGGACCAGTTGCGCGGGCACCTCGCGGTGCTCGGCGACACCCTGGCCAGCACCCACGACCTGCAACGCATCCTGCGGGTGATCCTGCGCAGCGCCATCGGGGCGACCGGCGCGCGGGCCGGTGCCGTACTGCTCGTGGAGACCGGCGGGGTGCTCGTCGCGCAGTGCACGGAGGGGTTGGACGGGCGCTGGCCGGACGAGGGGGCGGACGGGTCGTCGACGTTGCGGGTCCCGGTCGGTGTTGGCGTGGTCGGTGCGGTCGCCGCCACCGGGGAACCGCAGCGGGGGAGGGCGGAGCCGACCGAGGCGCCGACGGGTGAGCCGCGCTGCCGCACGTACGTGGCGGTGCCGTTCGCCGCCCCGGGTGGCGGGGCCACGGCCACCGTCGGCGGAACCCCGGGGTCGGCCGACGAGGCGGGGGCGGCGGCCGCGCTCGGCGTGCTGGCCCTCTACGACCGGCTGGGGGCCGACGAGTTCGACGACGACGACCTGGCCACCCTGCGCACCTTCGCCGGCCACGCGGCGGTCGCGGTGGACAACGTCCGGGTGCACGAGGAGGCGCAGCGGCTCTCCCTCACCGACCCGCTCACCGGGCTGTGGAACTACCGCTACCTGCGCGAGTCGATCCGGCGGGAGGTGGAACGCGCCAGCCGCTTCGGGCGGATGCTCAGCGTCCTCGCGTTGGACCTGGACAGGTTCAAGGACGTCAACGACACGTACGGGCACGCCGCGGGGGACACCGTGCTCGCCGAGTTCGCCAGGCGGGTGCGCGGGGAGATCCGCGAGGTCGACCTCGCCTTCCGCCAGGGTGGCGAGGAGTTCGTGCTGCTGCTGCCGGAGACCGACGCGCGGGGCGCGGCGATCGTGGCCGAGCGGCTCGGTGCGGCCGTACGCGACACGCCCATCGCCGTCGAGGCGTACGCCGGGCCGGTCCTGGTGACCGTCTCGGTGGGCATCGCCGTGTTCCCGGACCACGGCAGCACCGGGCGGGAGGTGCTGGAGGCCGCCGACGACGCGCTCTACGCGGCCAAGGCGGCGGGCCGTGACACGTACCGGGTCGCCGAGGTGCGCTCGGATCTGCCGACCCGGGAGATCCCGGTGCTCGCGTGTGCGGTCAGCCCACCCGACGGGCTGCCGCGCGCCGGCCAGCCCGTGCAGGCCACCCGGGAGCCGGGCGGGCCCGCCCGGTCCGACCCGGCGGCGGGCGTACCGGAATCATCGGTGCCGGGCCCGGCGCACGCCCGGCCGGATTCGGCCGACGACACGCCAGGAAGCGCGACGGGCGGCACGCGGGCCGGCCCGGACGCGGCCCGGCCGGGGTCGGGTGGCGGCGCGTCTTCTGGGCCACACCCGCCGCGGCAGAGCCGTGGCCGATAGTCTCGCGGCATGTCGGAGCACTCAGCGAACCCCTCATCGACGGTCGCCGCAACTGGCCGTCCCCTGGCGGTCAAGGCCGTCATCCCGGCCGCCGGACTGGCCACCCGGTTCCTGCCGGCCACCAAGGCGGTCCCCAAGGAGCTGCTGCCGGTGGTGGATCGGCCGGTGTTGCAGTACATCGTCGAGGAGGCCACGCAGGCCGGCATCGGCGACGTGTTGCTGATCACCGGTCGGGGTAAGACGTCGATGGTGGACCACTTCGACCGTCGTCCGGACCTGGAGGCCAGGTTGGAAGAGAAGGGCGACGCCGAACGGCTCGCCGCCGTGCGTCGACCCAGCGAGCTGGCCGAGGTCTACACCGTGCGACAGCCCGAGCAGCTCGGGCTCGGCCACGCCGTCGGCTACGCCGAGTCGCACGTCGGCGACCAGCCCTTCGCGGTGCTGCTCGGCGACGAGTTCGTCAAGCCGTCGGAGCCGCTGCTGCCGGCGATGATCGAGTTGCAGGCCCGCACCGGCGGTGTGGTGCTCGCCTTCTTCGAGGTCGACCCGGCCGAGACCAAGCGGTACGGCATCGCCTCCGTCGAGCCGGCCGAGTCGGAGCTGACCGACATCGGTGAGGTCGTCAAGGTGACCGGGATGGTGGAGAAGCCGCAGCCGGAGGACGCCCCGAGCAACCTCGCGGTGCTCGGCCGCTACGTGTTGCCGGGCACGATCTTCGACGCGATCCGGCGGACCAAGCCGGGCAGCGGCGGCGAGATCCAGCTGACCGACGCGATGGAGCTGCTGCGCACCGAGGGCACCCCGGTGCACGCGATTGTCTACCGGGGCACCCGCTACGACACCGGCATGCCGCTGGGGTACCTCCAGACGGTGGTGCAGATCGCCGCCGAGCGCGAGGACCTGGGCACCGAGTTCCGTTCCTGGCTGGCCGACTTCGTCAAGGCCGACGCGGCAGGCGGATCTGGTACATGACCGCGACGGCCGACGCCGAGGCGGCCGCGAACGAGTTGACGCCGCTCGCCGACTACCTGGGCAGCGTGCTGCGCAGGTTGCGTGCGCTGCCGCCACTCGACCTCGACCTCACCCAGGCGCACGGTAACGTCCTCGCCGAGGACGTCGTCGCGCCGCACGCCTTCCCGGCCTTCGACCAGGCGGCCGTGGACGGCTACGCCGCGCGCTGGGAGGACATTTCCGGAGGGGGCCGGGGGCCGAGTTACGTCCCGGCCCCCTCCGGCACGCCCGGTGGGCGCACCATCCGGCTCAACGTGGTCGGCGATCTCGGCGCCGCGAGCTGGCGGCCGGTCCGGCTCACCCCCGGCTCGTGCTTCTCGGTGGCCGCCGGGGCGCCGCTGCCGGTCGCCGCGGACGTCGTGGTCCCGGTGGAGTGGACCGACCAGGGCATGGCCGCCGTGGAGATCTTCCGCACCCCGAAACGGGGGTACGGGGTACGCCGCGCCGGTGAGGAGTTGCCCGCCGGCACCCTGCTCGCCCGGGCCGGCACCTACGTGTCCCCGGCCCTGGTCGCCGTCTTCGCGGCCACCGGCATCGGGCACGTGGTGGTGCGGCCCAGCCCACGGGTGGTCATCGTGGCCACCGGTGACGAACTCGTCGACGTGGGCCGGGGCAGTCAGCCCGGCCAGGTGGTGGACGCGAACTCGCACGCGCTGACCGCGGCGGCGGCCGAGGTGGGCGCACTGGCGTACCGGGTGGGAATCTGCGACGACGACCCGGAGGGGCTGCGCGGGCTGCTCGAGGACCAGACGCTGCGCGCCGACCTGATCATCACCACCGGGGGCACCGGCACCGGCCCCGGGGACATGGTGCGCCGGATCCTCTCCCGCCGCGAGGGCGGTCGCGCCGGGCCGGTCACCTTCACCGACGTGGCGCTCTACCCCGGCACCGCACTCGGGTTCGGCACCGTCGGCGCCGAGGAGGTGCCGGTGGTCTGCCTGCCCGGCGACCCGGGCGCCGCGCTGATCGGCTTCGAGGTGCTGGCCCGCCCCGCCATCCAACTGCTCGCCGGGGCCGAGCCGGTGTTCCGACCCAGTGTGCGGGCGCACCTGCTGGAGACCGTCTCGTCCCCGACCGGGCTGCGGGAGTTCCGTCCGGCGCACGTCGCCGAGCGACGCGGTGGCGGGTACACGGTCCAGCCGCTCAGCGGCGGGCCGTTCACCCTCTCCGGGTTGGCCGAGGCCAACGGGCTGTTGGTGCTCGGCGAGCGGGTCACCACTGCTGCCGCCGGCTCCACCGTGGACGTCCTGCTGCTGGACCGCCGCCGGTGACGGTGTCCCGGTCGATCCGCAGGGCGACTGCTGCGGCGTCCGGGGGTCACCGGGACCTACCGGTGGGTCCACTTGCGCGCGACACGGTCCCGCGCGGGAGACTGTGCCGGTGAGTCTCTTCGGACCCGCGCGGTCTCCGGGCTGGCCGGTGGAGCTGGCCGACGGCCCGGTGCTGCTGCGGCCCTATCGGCGCTCCGACGCGGCGGCGTGGTCGGAGGTGCGACGCGCCAACCGGGCCTGGTTGGCGCCCTGGGAGTCGTCGCTGCCCGGTGGCTGGGACGAGATGAACTCGCCTGCCGCGTTCCGTTGGGTGCACCGTGACCAGCGGCGTTCGGCCCGGGAGGGTGAGGGCATGCCGTTCGCGGTCTGCCTGCGTGAGGCCGACCGGGATCGGCTGGTCGGGCACATCAACGTGGGCAGCATCGTGCGGCGTGCGCTCTGCTCCGGCTACGTCGGCTACTGGGTGGACGCACGGGTCGCCGGTCAAGGTGTGATCCCGACGGCGCTCGCGCTCGCCGTGGACCACGCGTTCGGCCCGGGCGGGCTGCATCGGGTGGAAATCAACATCCGTCCGGAGAACCGGCCGTCCCGGCGGGTGGTGGAGAAGCTCGGCTTCCGCGAGGAGTCGTACCACGTGCGCTACATGCACATCGACGGCGCGTGGCGGGACCACATCGGGTACGCGATGACGAGTGAGGAGATCGCTGCCGAGGGTGGCCTGCTGGCCCGCTGGCACCGGGTACGCGCCGCCGCTCGGTGAGCCGTCCCACGGACGGGATCGGCGCGGCGCGGTGGCATCGCGGTCGGTGCGCCGTAACCTCAAGTAACTGCAAGCTGCGGCAAGCGCTCCCCGGCCGGACGATCCACGCGCCAAGGCGTGATCGATGGAAGATCCTGCGGTCGGAGAGCGGTTGCTTCGAATTCGGTGACGGGAGGGGTGAGGGTGCCGACCTCGGTGCTCCTCGCCGTCCTCGCCGCCGCCGGCCTGCTCGCCCTGGCCCCGGCGCTGGTTCGCCGGTACGACGCCACCGAGCGGCTGGTGGCGGAGCGGGCGCAGTCGACGGCGCGGGTGCTCCAGCGCCGCCGACGGCGCCGCACTGTGCCGGGACGGCGACCCGTCCACCCTCCGCGCTCACTCGTCGTCACCCTCAGCGAGAACGCGACTACCGGCACGTTGGGCGTGCCGGTCTCCGCACCCCCGGCCGCCCGCCGCTCGGGCCGGCTGCGTGCCGTGCCCGCCGCGCCGAAACGGTCCCGTCGCCGTCCGTCGCCGCGCCGACAGCACACCCCGGCCGTGTACCGACGTCGCCGGGTGCTCGCCGCCCTGCTGCTGCTCAACGTCGTCGAGCTGATCGGCGTGCTCTTCGTCAGCCCCGGCTTCTGGGTCGGCTTCGGGGTCACCTTCCTGCTCCTGGCCGTGTACGTCGTCCACCTGCGGGGCCGGGCCCTCGCCGGGCGGCGCCGCCGCCGCGCCCGAGCCCGGGAGGCCGCCTGGTTGGCGGCCCGGCAGGCCGAGGTGCGCCGGGAGCAGGCCCGCCGGGCAGCGGCCCGCCGGGAGGCGCAGCGCCGCCTGGCCGCCCAGCGGGAAGGGGTACGCCGAGCCGCCATGGGCCTGGACCGGCCGGGCGACCTGCCGGCGGCGGTCAACGGCGGGTCGGTCTCCTACCGGCGCTCAGGTGGCCTGCGCGGTCGCCCCTACGAGGCCGGCCGAGGCGCCTGACCCGGGTTTGGTCGGGCCCTGGCCTTGGCCGGGTCCTGGCCTTGGCCTTGGCCGGGTCTTGGCCGGGTCTTGGCCTTGGCCGGGCCTTGGCCTTGGCCGGGTTTTGGCCTTGGCCCTTGGCCGGGTTCTGGCCTTGGCCGTGGCGCCGTGGCCGTGGGCCGTGGCTAGGGCCTGGCCTGGACGTGCCGTTACTGGCCCTGGCTGCGGCCGGCGGCTTGATCGACTCGGGTTCCTGGAAGTCGGGTGGTCGCGGCGTCCGGGATGGCCCGGTTTCATGAAGCGCGAGTCGATCTTCGGGCAGGTCGCAGCGCCGGGTAGGGGGCGGATTCGCGGTGCGGGCCGGCGACCTGTTAGCCTTGCTGCCGGCCCGCCCGGTGTAAGCCGGGTGGGACCGAAGCCGGTTCGCCGGTGGGGGGCTGTGGCGCAGACTGGTAGCGCACCTCGTTCGCATCGAGGGGGTCAGGGGTTCAAATCCCCTCAGCTCCACCCAGTTCGAAGGCCGTTTCCTGTGTCGGGAGACGGCCTTTTTCAATCTTGTACAGCAGCGAAATACAGCAGCCATGCGAGATGGGCCGCCAGGACGAGGTGGCCACAGGAGGCTGCGAGGTGGGCTCGACCGCGAGTCTCCAGGCTTAGCCCCGTCTTCCTAGCGTTCGTCTCTGAAGTCGCCTGGACAGGGAGGTTAACGCGCCGGGTTTCGGCGCGATGGTCAACCTTGACGGGTTCTGGATATATGCTGTTTCCGTTCGGAACGGAACTAGCCACTTACCCGAACCCAGCCATGGAGGTGAAGCATGCGAACCTCACGCAAAGCTTCCCTCGATCCGCCGCCGGAGCGCGAGGTCGATGTCCTCCGCCGCGCCGTGGCACTCGTGCAGGATCGCCTGCCGCCTGGGTGGTCGATGCGCCTTGCTGGGCAACGGGTAGACCGCCGGATCGACGGTGTAGCCGAGTTGACCGCTCCTGATGGGACGCAAGCGGTCTTCCTCATTGAGGCGAAGCGTTCAGTCGTCACGAACGATCTCGCTGCGGCCGTTGACCAACTTCGCTCCTACAGCCCGCCTCACATCGATCGTTCGGTGCCTATGCTCGCCGCACGATACATTGGATCTTCCGCTCGTGCATGGCTAGAAGAACGCAGGGTTTCCTACGTTGACGCTACTGGGAATATGCACGTCCTGCTTGAACGTCCAGCGTTGTACCTGCGTGACAGGGGTGCTGATCGAGATCCCTGGCGCGGGCCAGGCAGGCCGCGCGGAACTTTGCAGGGGTCTCCAGCAGCCCGTGTTGTGCGTGCCTTGGTCGATATCGCTGAACCCATGACCGTTCCAGACTTGATACGCCTGTCTGGGGCGTCGACAGGTGCGACGTACCGAGTGGTTGAGTTCCTTGAGCGCGAAGCGCTTGTCAGACGTGATGGACGCGGCCCGATAGTGAACGTCGAGTGGCGTCGAATCCTAGAGCGATGGAGTGAGGATTACGGTTTCCAGCGCAGCAACACTGTCGGCTCATACTTGAGCCTGCGAGGTCTGCCGGCGTTGAATGAAAGCCTGCGGGGAGCCCAAGGTTTGCGCTACGCATTGACTGGCTCTCTGGCGGCTCATCGCTTAGCACCGTACGCTCCCGCCAAACTAGCGATGGTTTATGTAGACGACGTCGACCAAGCCGTTGAAAGGCTCAAGCTGCGCGCTGTTGATACCGGCGCAAACGTACTTGTCGCTCAAGGCAAATATGACGTCGTATTCGATCGACTGATGCAGGATGACGGTCTACTTTATGTGGCTCCGAGCCAAGCTGCTGTCGACCTACTAACAGGTCCTGGGCGGACTCCTGCTGAGGGACAGGAGCTCCTCGATTGGATGGAGAGGCATGAACGGGCTTGGCGACGCTGACCTACTGGTAGCCGTACGTAGCGCGTTACTGGATGCACTGGAAGCCCTCCGCGAGCATAGCGATGCTGTGGTCGTAGTGGGAGCGCAAGCCATATATATGCACACGGGGGCCGCCTCGATCGCCTTAGCTGAGGCTACTAAGGATTGTGACCTTGCACTCGACGCACGTGCGCTCCCGCAGGAGCCGTTGCTAGAGGAGGCCATGAGCGCAGCCGGCTTTCATCTCGATGTTAAGGCGCACCAGCCTGGAGCGTGGCTGAACCCCAAAGGCATTCCCGTTGACTTGATGGTTCCGGAAGCGCTTGCTGGTGGATCAAGTCGCCGCGCAGTGAAAATCCCGCCGCACTCCAAAAATGCTGCGAGGCGAGCCGTCGGATTGGAGGCTGCGGTTATCGACAATGACGCGGTTGAAATACATGCGCTCGCACTGGGGGACCGTCGGGTCTATACGGCCAATGTTGCAGGCCCCGCCGCTTTGCTCGTGGCCAAGTTGCACAAGATCGGCGAGCGCCAGGAAACGCCTAAGCGCCTTGTGGACAAGGATGCGCATGATATCTACCGTCTGCTCGTAACGGTGCCAACTGAGCAGCTTGCGGCCAAGCTGCGGGAGTTGCGGGCTGATGATCTAGCCGGACAGGTGACTGACCAAGCTCTAGGATTTGCTGCGGACCTGTTCGCCGCGGGCCCCGATGCGCTGGGATCGGTGATGGCGGGAAGAGCTGAGGAAGGTATCGGAGATCCTCCCGTCGTTTCGGCCGCTGCTTCTGCTTTGGTTGAGGATCTGCTGACTTCAATCGGCTGACTACGGACAGGGGTCGAGCCGCCCACCAAGTCGCTGCAAGGCAGCTTGGGCTGCCTCCGAGGTGGCTTCGCTGTAGATAATCATGGTCACTGCGATCTGGCTGTGCCGCAGGATCCGCACCGCGGATCGAAAGCGGAATCACCCGCAGATCGAAACCCCGCTGGTTGACATCACTCGTGCCTCCACCGCACGTGAAAGTGGGAGGTGCCTTCATCAGGCAGGCCTGCCGCGTCACCACCACTTGACGCTTGGAGGTGGCCCGGACACTACCCTCGTCGGCATGCCTGCTGGTGATCTTCCGTCACCTCCCACGTACGCGGCGGTCACCGCCTGGGCGGGTGCCGGCCGGGTGGTGCGTGCTCCTGAGCTGGACGTGGCGAGGTGGCGGCTTCCCGAGCCGCAGAAGGCCGCGCTGGTCTCCCCTGGGGTGCCGCTGATCGACGACGTCGTCGGCGCGGTGTCGTTCGGCGCGGAGCCGACGAGGTACCGGTTGGCGGCCCTCGGCAACCCGGGCTGTGTGTACGCCGCCGTGCCGAGGACCGGTGAGGTGCACCTGTGGTCGTCGGACGGCAGCGCCCAGTTCGTCAACTCGACGGTCGTCCACTGGCTCTGTTCGCTGCACATGGTCGGTAGCTGGCTGACCAGCTCGACCGTCATCGACCGCTGGGACGAGGACGAACAGGCCGAAGAGCAGGCGCTCGCGGAGCTCGCCGACCTGTTGGAACGCATCAGGGTCCTTGACCCGCCCGCGTTCGGAGCCGGCGACCATACGACCCACTTCTGGCCCGGGACGCTCGACAGGTGGCTCTACTGACCGAGTCTCCGGGTGCACCGAGCCGGCACTCCGTCCTCAGGAGAAGCGTTCGGTGGTGACGGGTATCAGGCCGTGCCCGCGCAGGACCGTCGTCAGCTCGGCCAGGGTCGAGCCCACCGCCTCGGTCGCATCGGTGCTCAGCAGAGCCGTCAGGTCCAGACCCCAGGCCAGGTGCCGGCCGACCCGTCGCAGCTCCCAGGTGATCTGCTCGGTGCCGGTGTCGCGGCGACCGCTCGCGGCCGACCCGCTCGGGCAGTCCGCAGGTGTCCGCCAGGCCGTCCGCAGGCTGGTCATCTGCTCGGCGTCCAGATCCTTGACGAAGAGAACGCGGTACACCCGCCGTTCGTGGAAGCCGGCCGGCGGGTGGGCCGGGCCGAGCCGCAGCGGCGCGGTGGTGGCGATCGGCTGGTGGTCGCGGAAGTGCGTACGGAGCACCGTCTCGCCCGGTAGTTGCCCGCCACCGAGCGCGCGATAGACGGCCTCGGCCCTTTGGCGCGAGGCGGGGAGCACCCGCGCCAGCACCTCGGGGTCGGTGCGCATGCCGCGGCTCAGCGCAGCAGCACTCCACCAGCCGACAGCCGGAGTCCAGGCTGCGCTGTCCAGCCCGGTCGTGGTGAAGTCGTGGTGGCGGGTGAACTCCTCGACGAGGATCCCCTCCACAGTGGGATTCGGGGCACCGACGCCTACCAGGTGGTAGTCAAGAAGCGCCGGCACGGGTGCGGTGCCCAACAGGTCGGTGCTCATCGGCGCAACCGTAGCGAATGAGAACGGTTAGCATCCGGACCTCTACGTGAGGAGCGCGGATGGCAGCGGTGGCGCAGACCCGGTTCGGCCTCGTCGGCAGTGGCTGGCGAGGGGAGTTCTTCCTCCGGCTGGCTCGGCTGCTCCCCGAGCGGTTCCGGGTGACCGGGGTGGTGACGCGTACCGAATCGCGGGGAGCTGCCGTGACCGCCGACTGGGGCGTGTCGACCTTCCGCACGACTGCGGAGTTGCTCGCCCACGAGCGGCCGGACTTCGTCATCGTGTCGGTGCCGTGGCCGGTGACACCCGAGGCGACCAGGGAGTTGGTCGCGGCCGGCGTACCGGTGCTCGCCGAGACGCCACCCGCCCCCGACCTGGCGGGTCTGCGGTCGCTCTGGGCCGACGTCGGAGGCAGCGGCCTGGTGCAGGTCGCCGAGCAGTACCTGCTGATGCCCGGGCACGCGGCCCGGCTGGCGCTGGTCCGCGCCGGGGTGCTCGGGGAGCCGACCTCGGTCCAGATCTCCTCGACCCACCTCTACCACGCGGTGTCGCTGATCCGTGGCCTGCTCGACGTGGGGCACGACAGCGCCGAGGTCAGCGCGCGTGCCTTCGCCGCGCCGCTGGCCAACCCGCTGTCGCCGGCCGGCTGGAGCGGCGACGACACCCCGCAGCAGCTCTCCACCACCCTCGCGACGATCGACTTCGGCGGGCGGATGGGGTTGTACGACTTCACCGACAACCAGTGGTGGAACCCGCTGCGTACTCGTCGGTTGGTGGTGCGGGGCTCCCGCGGTGAGCTGGTGGACGACCGGGTGGTCCGCCTGGTCGACCCGACCACGCCGGTGGAGTCGTTCCTCACCAGACGTCAGACGGGTCTGGACCTCAACCTGGAGGGGCTGGACCTGAAGCACATCAGCTTCGACGGCGACGTGGTCTACCGCAATCCGTTCGTCGGCAGCGGGATGTCCGACGACGACATCGCGGTGGCCGACGTCATCGCCCGCGCCGGGGCGTGGGCGCGGGAGGAGGGGCCGGCGCCGTACCCGCTCGCCGAGGCATGCCAGGACCACCTGATCAGCCTCGCCATCGAAGAATCGGTACGCACCGGCGAACCGGTCGTCACCGGCCGACAGCCGTGGGCGCGGTAGGCCCGAACTGTGTCGTTTGGCCGACAGGCTGCAACCACGTCGGCAGATCAAAAGTGAAACCGGGTATCAGCCGATGCCCGGGACCACCACTCGGGCCCCACACGGGGAGCAAGGATGAATCGAAGCACTCGACGCAGGATGCTCGCAGCCACCGCAACCGGTCTGCTGGCCACCTCGCTCGGCGTCGCCGTCTCCGCCACGGCGACCGCCGCGCCCGGCGGGACGGCCTTCCGCACCTGCAAGATCAGCACGCTGCCGTACCCGGCCGACACCTATCGTGCCGACGCGACCGCGATCGACCCGACGGGGCGCTACGTCGCGGGCAACGCGCTGCGGGTCCGCGAGACCGGCAACCAGTACCTGCTGCTGTTCTGGGACGGGCAGCGGGTCACCGAGGTGGAGTCGCGCAGTGACGCCGCCCCCGCCGACATCAACGCCGACGGCGTGGTGATCGGCAACGGTTGGGGGGAGAACGGCCAGGGGCAGCCGTGGCGGTACCGCAACGGCAAGCTCGAGCAGTTGCCGGTGCTGCCGTCCAGTGGCATCTTCGTCAGCGCCATCAACGACGCCGGCGACATCGTCGGCTACGGTACCGACATCGTTGCCGGGGAGTTCGTCGCGCTGCGCTGGCCGGCCGCCCGTCCGGGCACCGTCGAGGTGCTCGACGCCCCGGTCGACGCCCAGGCGGGTGGGATCACCGACAACGGGACCATCGTCGGCAGCGCCGGGCCCTTCGGGGACTGGAACAGCTGGGTCCGCAGGCCGAACGGCCGGATCGACGCGCTCACCTTCCCCGGTGCCGAATGGAGCACGGCCAGCGCGGCCGCCGGCCGCTGGGCGATCGGCCAGGTGTGGCTGGGCGGCACCAGCTCGACCAGGGTGCGGTGGGACCTCCGCAACGGCGCGCACACGCTGCTCGACGCGGACATGCCGGCACTGGCCGACGTCAACGCCAAGGGCGTCGTGGTGGGCGGCGACCGGGTTGCCAGGGGTGCCACGTCCCGGGTCCTGCCGGGCGGCGGCGAGGGAGTGGGCATCGGAGCGCGGTCCATCTCGGACACGGGCACCATCGTCGGGTTCCGCAACGTCCTCGCCGACCGGGTGACTCCGGTGCGCTGGACGGGCTGCTGAGTCACCGACACCGCTGAGCGCGTGGGGCCGGCCCGGACGGGCCGGCCCCACGTCGCGTCACGGCTTCCAGGAACCGGCGGTCTGAAACTGGTCCTGGTACTCCAACGCGCCCGAGGTGTCGTGCACGTCGAACACCACACTGCCGGTGCGTCTGGTGCCGGCGGTCAGGTCGTCGACGGCCGGCATCGGTTTGCCGCAGCCGGAGAAGGCACCACCGATCGCGGTGGTCTTGGTGCCGTCGGCGGCGACCCACTGGAAGTAGAGCGGGTTCGTCGACGCGGTGCCCCTGGTGACGGAGACCGTCACGTCGGCGATCACGTACACACCCTCACCGGGCTTCAGCCCGTGGGACTTGCACGGTTTGGTGGCGCTGCTGAACTTCGTCACGGTGATCTCGACGGTGCCGGCCGCACCGTTGACGACCAGGGTGTCGCCGGGTGACAGCGCACGGGTGTCGCCGTACACCGACGATGGGTTCGACGGGGTGGCCCGTGCCTCGCTCACCGTGGTCGAGGTGCCCTTGGTGCCCATCACGACCGCCACGATGCCTCCGGCGCAGGAGAGCAGGGTGAAGACTGCCGCGCTGACCGCGACCACCACAGCGGCCTTCTTGGAACGGTCCGTCTGCACCGCCGGTGGTGCGATGATCGGGTAGCCCGGGCCGCCTGGTGCCCGATATCCGCCGCCGGAGTCCGGGTGCCCGCCGGCCGCCGGGTGCGCCGCCCCCGAGAACGGTGGTTGTGGTGTCGCCGCGAACGAACGGCTCGGCTGCTGGGGGTTCGGCTGCTGGGGGTCGTGCGGCCCGACGGAGGGCTGGGGGTGGGTCACCGTACTCCTTGACGCATCGGTACGTGCGGTGCGGGAACTCTTCGACGTTACCGTGGGTGGCGGGGCGCCCGGCTGGCACGCCTGCGGGCTTCCCACCGATCGCGACCCGACACGGTTCTGGCCAGCGTGGACGATGACCTGCCGGTTACCGGGGGCCAAAGTGGATCAGTATTCCATTCATCGCTTTCAGTAACGGACGGGTTCAGCACAGCGGAAGCACAGCGGCGGTACGGACCAGCCCGTCGGCGACCACGAAGCGGCCGGTGATCATCGTCGGCGGGTCGTCGACCGCTGCGGCGGCCACCCGGGCCGGTGCGATCCGGGCGGTGAAGGTGCCAGCGTCCGGGTCGAGGTCGAGCCGGGCGTCGTGGAAGTCCAGCCAGGTGCCGACGACCGGGTACCACACCTTGTAGACGGTCTCCTTCGCACTGAAGAGCACGACCGGCCAGAAGGTCCCGCGGGGCAGCCGCGCGCAGGCCGCCTCCTCCTCGGGCAGCAGCACGAGTCCGCGTACTCCCGTGTTGACCTCGCGGTGCTGCTCGGCGTCCATCCCGACGGAGCGGATGTCGGTGGTGTGCGCCGCGGCGGCGGCGCAGTAGCCGGCGGTGTGGGTGATGGTGCCGACCACCCCGACCGGCCAGACCGGCGCGCGGTTGGCGGCGGCCGGCACGGCGGTCGGTGGCAGGCCGAGGTCGCGCAAGGCCCGGCGCGCGCAACTCCGCCCCGCGGCAAAGTCCCGCCGACGGGTCTGCACGGCCCGCTCCCCGAGGCCCGCACGCTCAGCGGGGAGCAGTTCGCCCGTCCAGTCCTCCGGCTCGGCGACGGCGACGGCGACCGTCGAGGGCAGCAGGTCACGCATTTCGCCCACCTACTGGTCGGTAGGAATGACGCATCGGGTCAACCGTCAACTTTCCGACTCCCACGACCGCCGAAGGTACCGCAAAGATGTAACACCGGAGGGACGCGCAGCGCCATCCCTGATGGCTCCGGGGGGACCACCATCAATGCTGGCCGGCACGGCAGCCGCCAGTCCCGTGGACATCTGGAAGGACGTGCGATGACCGACGGTGCGAAACAGCCGGTGGTGCGTGCTGACGAACACGCCCCGAAGACCCCCTGCTGGAGCTGCGGCTCCTGCGGCGACGAGTGGCCGTGCGCGACGAAGCGCACCCGGCTGTTGGCGGAGTACGGGGGTGACCGCGCCATGCTCAGCGTCTATCTGGGCTCGTGCCTCGCCGCTGCCACCGAGGACCTGCGCGCCGCCCCGGTGATGTCGCTCCAGAGTCGGTTCATCGGCTGGCTGCCGCGCGGCTCCCGGCGTCGTTGAGCCGCTGGCGGCCCCGCCACCGGGCGGGGCCGCCAGCGGGGGCGCTCAGCGACGTCGCGGGCGCCGGGTCATCGCGAAGCCGAACACACCAGCTACCGCGGCGAGGGCTCCACCGATGCCGGTCCAGACCCAGCGCGAGCCCAGATCCGGCAACCAGTCCGTCAGCGAGTCGCCCTCGTCGTCGGCCTCCGCCTCCACCGGGGGTACGGCGTTGAGCACCGTGCCGGCCTTGGTGTTCGGCACCAGCGGCGCGGCCAACTCGCCGTCGTCGGCCGAGGAGCCGCGGTCGGCAACGGTGCCGACCAGCAGGTCGACGTCGATCGGTGCGCCCAGATCCGGCTCCGGTAGGTCGATCACGGAGAGCCGGATGACGTACGTGCCGGGCAGCGGATCGGCGGACCAGGGCTCGGCCCACGGTCGTACCTCGCGCAGCGTGCACCCCAGCGCCACGTTCGACGCCTTGGCGTCCACTGTCGGGGTCTGTGCCCCCGCCGTGCACGCCTGGCGTCGGCGGAGCCCGTCGAAGACGTCCACGGTCCACGTGGAGGCCCCGCTGCGTCCCTTCGGGAAGGTGACGGTGGCGGTGATCTCGTGTACCTGGCCGGCAGTCGCCGGGAACGACCAGTAGAGGTGGTCGCCGATCGAGGCGTCCACCCGTACCGGCTGCCCGGCGGTGATGGGGGTGGCGGTGAGGAACGACGTGCCGGCGCGGTTCACCGGCGTGGCACCCGGGGAGGGGGTCGGCGCGGCGACGGCCGCGGCGGGCACCAGGGCGACCCCGCCGACGGTGAGCAGCACCGCCATCGACCGGAACAGTGCGGTACGCATCAGTTTTCCCTCCAGGTGGCGACCCACCAGCGGGTGAGCAGCCCGGCGAGCAGCCCGGTGATCAGCCCGACGACGGTGAGCAGGGCGAGCAGCACCCAGCCCCGGCCGAGGTCCGGCCCGTCCGGTGCGGGGGCGGCGGCGACCACGTCGATGGTCAACTCGAGCGGCATGCCCGGGGTCGCCGCGGTGCCCGGACGCGGGGCGAACGAGTTGCTCACCACCAGGCAGACGGTGGTGGGCTCGACGACCGGCGCGGCGCTCTCTGCGGGCTCGGCCTCTTCCTCTTCCTCGTCGTCGGCGGTGGCCGACCAGCGCAGCCCGGCGGAGAGCACGTCGGCCCGTCCGCTGCCGGCGTCCGCGCCCCGGACGAGTTCCCGGCCGTCGGCTGCGGTGGCCCGCAGCAACACCCCGTAGTCGCGGTTGACGGCTCGGTCCAGCGCCATGCTCACCGAGGCCCGCAGCTCCTGCCCGGGCCGGATCGGCACCCGGTAGTAGCGGTGCTCGGAGAACGTCTCCCGGTCGGCGTAGACACCGGGGGCCAGCAGCGGCGCCGAGTCGCACGCGCTCGTACCGCCCACCACCGTCGGTGCCCGGGTGTGCGTGTCGCCGGCCCGCTCGACGAGCTGTTTGATCCGGTCGGTCAGCTCCTCGGCGCTCTGCGCGGCGGTGTAGGTCCCACCGGTCGCGCCGGCGATGCAGAGCAGTTGCCGGCGGACCTTCTCGTCGGGGGCCAGGCCGAGGGTGTCGACGACCAGGCTGGTGCCCTTGGCGGCCAGTTCCCGGGCCACCTCGCACGGGTCCGGGGGAGCGCAGGTGTCCTCACCGTCGGTGATCAGCACGATCCGTCGGGTGGTGGACCCGGCGCCCAGGTCCTGCGCGGCGGAGCGCAGTGCCAGCCCCACCGGAGTGAACCCGGTTGGTCGGAGCGTCGCCACCGCTGCCTTTGCCGCGGTGCGGTCCACCGGACCGACCGGCACGATCTGCTGGGTGTCCTGGCAGCCGACCTTCTTGTCCTTGCCGCGGTAGGTCGCACCGAGCACCCGGATGCCGAGCTGTGTCTCCTCGGGTAGCGCGTCCACCACCTCGTTGAAGGCCTGCTGGGCGACCGCGATCCGGGTGCGTCCGTCGATGTCGGCCGCGCGCATCGACCCGCTGACGTCGAGCACCAGCTCGACCCGGGGTGGCTCGGGTGCTGGCTCCTCGTCGGCCCGGGCCGGGGCGGGCCCGGCGAGCGCGGTGGTCGCCAGCAGTCCGAGAAGGACCGCCGTCGATCGTCTGAAGTTGATCACGGCCCGCAGTGTAGTGAGATCCACTTTGGATGATCGTTCGGGTGCGGGAGTGCGGAGCCGGCGGCTCCGGCCCGGCCACGATCACCGTCGACCGGTCGCGACCGCGCTCAGGGTCCACGCCGGGTCACCCTCGGTCAACTGTGTGAGGGGAGGTGTCGGCCCGGCCGGCATCCGTCGGAAATCTGACCCAAGTCGACCCGTTGTGCCGGTGGTGCGTGGTGGTTAAGCTCTTCATGCGCGCCCCAATCGCCCGCTTCCCCCGTGGCAGGCGATCGGGGCGCGCGTCTTTGTGAGAAGGGCCCGCACGCTCAGCGTGCGGGCCCTTCTTCCGTCGCGCTGTGCGGCGCGTCGCTTTTCGATGCTTATATCCACCGACCGTCGAGCCACATCCGGGACAGCCAGTCCGAGTACGGAATCCACTTGCCGACAAAAATCGGATAGAAGTACGCGAAGCAGAGCGCCACCAGCAGCACGTACGCCCCCGCCGCGATGCTGCCCACCAGTCGGCGCTCATAGCTCGGGTCACCCGGCACCAGCGGGGTCACCGCACCCACGTCACCCCCGTCGGGCGCGATCAGCGCGCCCAGCACGTACACCACGGCCAGCACCAGGAACGGCACCGCCGGCGCGGCGTAGAACGAGAACATCGTCCGGCCGTCGAGGGCGAACCAGAACCACGGCAGCAGCCCGGCGGCCACGGTGAGCAGGATCGCGCCGGCCCGCCAGTCCCGACGGGCCACACCCAGCCAGACCAACGCCACCAGGGCGGGCAGGAACGACCACCAGAGCAGCGGAGTGCCGAGCAGCAGGATCTCGGAGGCGCAGCTCGACGCGCCGCACGCGCCGTTGTTGGTCCAGTGGAACGCCACCGGCCGACCCAACAGCAACCACTGCCACGGCCAGGACTGGTACTTGTGCGCGTCGTCGAGTTGGGCGTGGAAGCCGTACGCCGCCCGGTGGTACTCGAAGAGGTTGATCAGTGGGCCGATCACCGGGCGGTCGCTGAGCGGGGCACTCGGGTAGGCCGACGCGAGCCGGTAGTAACCGTCGTCGGTGAGCAACCAACCCGACCAGGTGGCGAGGTAGGTGCCGACCATGAGCACGCCCGCGAGCACCAGCCAGGGCAGCTCGTCGACGAGCGTGTCCCGCCAGGGGCGGCGGACTCCCGCCGAGCGGCGGACGCCGACCTCCCAGAAGATCACCAGCAGTGCGAAGGCCGGCACGAAGTAGAGGGCGCTCCACTTCACCGCGCAGGCGCAGCCGATCAGCACCCCGGCCGCCAACCGCCACCACGGCCAGGTGCGCCAACCGGTCGGCGGCCGGCCGGCGCGGCCCGGCTGGCTCGGATCGAGCCCGTCGTCCAGAGCCCGTGCCCACCGTCGGCGGCGGGCGTCCCGGTCGAGCACCAGCGCGCCGAACGCGGCCAGCACGAAGAAGAGCAGGAAGATGTCGAGCAGCGCCGCCCGGGACAGCACCAGGTGGAAGCCGTCCAGGGCGAGCAGCAGGCCAGCCGCGCAGCCGAGCACCGTGGACCGGAACATCCGCCGGCCGATGCGGATCAGCAGCAGCACCGACAGCGTGCCGATCACGGCCGCCGAGAAGCGCCAGCCGAACTCCGGGGCGGTGGTCATCAGGTGCCCCGGGACGGAGACCTTGGAATCGGCGTCCTGGTAGCCGAACGCCCACTCGCCGACGCCGATCAGCCACTTGCCCAGCGGAGGGTGCACCACGTACGACGGGACGTTGTCCTTGTAGTTCCACTCCACGCCGCGGGAGATCAGCCCGTAGGCGTCCTTGGCGTAGTAGGTCTCGTCGAAGATCTTGCCCTTCGGGCTGGACAGCCCGACGAACCGCACGATCGCCGCGATCGCCACCACCACCGCCGTGGCCAACCAGGAGAATCGGTCGACCTGGCTGTCGACGGTGGCGAACCGTCGCCGGACCATGGCGGCCACCCCGCCGCCCTCGGCGCTCGGCGCCGTCGGCTCCTGGGTGGCACTGGGCTCGCCCTGCACCTGGATCATCTTGTCCGGATCGGCGCTCGGGCTCTGCGCTGTCGACGCACTCGTCACCCGGCGATCGTAGGCTGCCAAGGTGTCCGGTGGCGTCCGTCGTCCCCGATACCGGTATTCCCAGTCAGTGAAGGAGACGAATCTGTGGGTGAAATGTCCGAAGTTGGGCGCCTGATCCTGCTCGGTGCTCCGCTCGGCAACCCCGCCGACGCCTCGGCCCGGCTCCGGGAGGTGCTGATCAGCGCCGACGTGGTCGCCGCCGAGGACACCCGGCGACTCACCCGGCTGGCCCGCGATCTCGACCTCACCGTGGGCGGTCGGATCGTCTCCTACTTCGAGGGCAACGAGGAGCGGCGCACCCCCGAGCTGGTCGAGGCCATCCTCGCCGGGTACGTGGTGGCGCTCGTCACCGACGGTGGGATGCCGAGCGTCTCCGACCCCGGCTACCGGCTGGTCCGCGCCGCGTTGGAGGTCGGGGCGCCGGTCACCGTCGCCCCCGGGCCGAGCGCGGTCACCACCGCGCTTGCCGTCTCGGGGCTGCCCTGCGACAGGTTCTGCTTCGAGGGCTTCCTGCCCCGTACCCCCGGCGGCCGTCGGTCCCGGTTGCGCGCGCTCGCCGCCGAGGAGCGCACCCTGGTCTTCTTCGAGGCGCCGCACCGGATCGGGGCGACCCTCACCGACCTGGCCGACGCGTTCGGGGCGGACCGGCCGGCCGCGCTCTGCCGCGAACTCACCAAGACCTACGAGGAGGTGCTCCGCCGCCCGCTCGGCGAGCTGGCCCGGTGGGCCACCGAGGGTGCCCCGCGCGGAGAGATCACGCTGGTGGTGGCCGGAGCGCCGGTGACCGCCGCCGAACGCCCCGACGACGACACCCTGCGCGCCGCCGTCGCCGAGCGGGAGGCCGCCGGCCGGTCCCGCCGGGACGCCATCACCGACGTCGCCACCGAGTACGCGCTGCGCCGCCGGGAGGTCTACACGATCGTGCACAGCTGACCGAGGTGGTTGTGGTCACCACGCGGTAGCCAGGAAGCCGACCGTGATCAGCGTGGGGCCGGCGACGGCGGCGACCACCGCCCAGCGACGGTGCCGGCGGCCCGGCAGTCGGGCCGATCCGGTCCACCTGACGATGCCTGCGGCGCAGCCGAGCACCACGAGCAGACCGGGCAGCCAGCGCAGGTGCCGGCCCAGGCCGACGTCCGCGTACGCGGTGCCGCTGTCCGGGCCGGTCATCCGCGCGGGCATCGGCGTACCGGCCGCGCTCCCGTCGACGGGCACGCCGCTGACCCGGACACCGTGGGCGACGAACCGGCCGTCCTCGGCTGTGAAGATCCCCCGGCAGCGTTGGGTGAGCCCGCCGCCGGTGCAGGCGTCGATCACCACGGTGCCCGTCCGGGCGTGCCCGACCGCGAGCCAGAACGGGCCGGCGCTGACCCAGGCGAAGAAGGCCGTGACCAGGCTCAGCACCACGAGCGCGGCGAGCCCGGGCAGTGGATCCGGCGGTGGGGGCGTACGCCGGGGTGCCCGGCGCTGCGCCAACCGGAAGCCGTGGGCCCGCTGCGGCGCGGGGTCCTTGCGGACCGGGGTGCCGTCCCAGTGCACCTGTTCGATGGGTGCCCAGAACGCCCCGCCGTCGTCGTCAGGCGTGTCTCCGTCGGGCCGGTGGTCCCGCTGCCGGCGACCCTGCTTCCGGATCGGCACCCGACGTGGCACCGCGTCCACCGGCGCGCCGGTGGTCGGCTCCACCTCGACCGACTCGGGGCTGGCGGGCACCGGGCTGACGGGCACGGAGCCAGCCGGTGGGCCCGACGAAGCAGGCCGGGCCGAGGTGGCGGACCGCCCAGCCGGGGTGGGCCGCTGCGCGCCCGGGTCGGCGCCGGGCACCAGCCGGGGTTGCGGCGCGACCCCGGTGACCCGAGGCGCGGCGGGCTCAGGCCCCACGTCGTCGCCGACCGCCGCCCCGGTGGGACGGTCCTCGTGGTCCCGCGCCGCTCCTCTGCCCGTCACGACGTTCATTGCACACCGCTGCGGGAGGCGAAACGGGCAGCTGAGCCGCGTGTCGACGACAAATCGGACCAACGGGCGAGACGGTCGGCCCGGTCCGCCGGTCGGGCACCCCCTATTGGTTCGCGGACGCCCCGGACGGGTCACTAGGCTTGCTGCTCATGAGTCACGTTCTCGCGGCAGTGGCCTGGCCGTACGCCAACGGCCCCCGCCACATCGGCCACGTCTCCGGTTTCGGCGTTCCCTCCGACGTCTTCGCCCGGTACATGCGGATGGCCGGCCACGACGTGCTCATGGTCTCCGGCACCGACGAGCACGGCACCCCGATCCAGGTGCAGGCGGACGCCGACGGGGTGACCCCGCGCGAGTTGGCCGACAGGTACAACAGGGTGATCGTCGAGGACCTGCACGGCCTCGGTCTCACCTACGACCTGTTCACCCGCACCACCACCCGCAACCACTACGCGGTGGTGCAGGAGCTGTTCGAGGGGATGTACCGCAACGGCTACATCGTGCCGAAGACCACCATGGGCGCGATCTCCCCGTCCACCGGGCGCACGCTGCCCGACCGCTACATCGAGGGCACCTGCCCGATCTGCGGGTACGACAGCGCCCGTGGCGACCAGTGCGACAACTGCGGCAACCAGCTCGACCCGATCGACCTGATCAACCCGAAGTCGCGGATCAACGGGGAGACTCCGAAGTTCGTCGAGACCGAGCACTTCTTCCTGGACCTGCCGGCCCTGGCCGAGGTGCTGCGGCAGTGGCTGGACACCCGCGAGGGGTGGCGGCCCAACGTGCTGCGGTTCTCCCGCAACCTGCTCGACGACCTCCAACCCCGGGCGATCACCCGGGACCTGGAGTGGGGCGTGCCGATTCCGCTGGACGGCTGGCGGGACCGGTCGGACAAGCGGATCTACGTGTGGTTCGACGCCGTGATCGGCTACCTGTCCGCCTCGATCGAGTGGGCCCGTCGCTCCGGCGATCCGGACGCGTGGCGGAAGTTCTGGTCCACCGACGGGGAGGGCAAGGACGCCCGCTCCTACTACTTCATGGGCAAGGACAACATCGTCTTCCACTCGGTGATCTGGCCGGCGCTGCTCTCCGGCTACTCCGGGGAGGGCTCCCGCGACGGCGAGCCGGGTCAGTTGGGTCGACTCAACCTGCCCACCGAGGTGGTCTCGAGCGAATACCTGACCATGGAGGGGCGCAAGTTCTCGTCGTCCCGCAAGGTGGTCATCTACGTCCGTGACTTCCTGGAGCGCTACGACGCCGACGCGCTGCGCTACTTCATCGCCGCCGCCGGCCCGGAGAGCAACGACACCGACTTCACCTGGGCCGAGTTCCTGCGCCGCAACAACGACGAACTGGTCGCCGGCTGGGGCAACCTGGTCAACAGGTGCGTCTCGATGGCCGCGAAGAACTTCGGGACGATCCCGCCGGTCGACCCGGCCGGGCTCACCGAGGCGGACGAGGCGCTGCTGGCGGTGGCGCGGGCCGGGTTCGACACGGTCGGCGACCTGATCGGCCGGCACCGACAGAAGCAGGCGATCGGCGAGGCCATGAAGGTGGTCGCCGAGGCCAACAGGTACCTGTCCGAGCAGGCGCCGTGGAAGCTCAAGGACGAGGCGGACAAGCCCCGGATGGGCACCATCCTGCACGTCGCCCTCCAGGTGATCAGCGACGCCAACACGCTGCTCACCCCGTTCCTGCCGCACTCCGCGCAGCAGGTGCACGAACTGCTGGGCGGCACCGGCGTGCACGCCCCGATGCCGGTGATCGAGCAGGTAGACGACCTGGACGGCGGTCCGGCGTACCCGGTGCTCACCGGGGACTACACCGTCGGCGCGCGCTGGGAGTCGGTGTCGATCGAGGCGGGCCGTGCGCTGGCCGCGCCGAAGCCGGTGTTCCGCAAGCTCGACCCGTCGATCGTCGACGAGGAGTTGGCCCGGCTCTCCGACTGACCGCACGACGCGCGGCGGCGGGACGTCCCACCGCCGCGCGTCGTCACATCGAATACCGGGCGTCCATCACCTGGTCGTCGGTCACCTCGGCGCCCGGTGCCCAGGCCTCGTAGACGCCGCGTTCCTGGCACTGCGCGCCGGTCGTGACCACGGTGTCCGGGTTCGGGTAGCGCAGGCGCAACCGCAGCCAGCCGGCCTCCTCCCGCAGCACCAGGCACGGCACGCCCCGCCACTGGGCGAACCGGACCCGACGAGCCACCGCGTCCACCGGGTAGCGGGCCGCCCGGGTCATCGCCAGCACCCGGAACCCACCGGGCAGGTCGGCGACCGCCTCGTACTCGTCCTCGCCGTACATGCCGACCAGTTGGGTGGAGCGGGGCGCGTCGGCGTTCGGCACGTACTCCTGGTCCGGGGACAGACCCGCCACCCCGGCCAGCAGGTGTCGCCACTGCGGGCCCACCATCCGCAGCCAGCCGCGCTGCTCGGCCTGGTAGGTGTAGAGGACCACCTCCACCCCCTCCGCCGGGTAGGCGAGGAGGGCGGCGTTCGCCGGCATCGGCAGGTCGGCGAAGTCCCGGGTGATGAACTCCGGGATGAGTTGACCGTTGCTGGGCGCGAAGCCGGTGCCCAGCACCGGGGCGCCGAGCCGGTCCCGGGCGGCGAGCGCGGTCAGGCCGCGGTGTGCCGGGCCCGCCGGCACGTCGTAGTCGCCCGGGTCGGACGCGCGCCAGCGCAACGCGTACGCCACCTCCGGGCCGTCCCGGCCGGCGTCCCCATCGGTACGCAGCACCGTCGTCGTCGCCGGCGTACGCAGGTGCGCCACGTCGTGCTCGCGGTAGCAGAAGCCGTGCGGCAGCCAGCCCCGTAGATAGCCGGCGAGCTGCTGGGCCGAGAGCACCTTCACCATCCGGGTGCCCCGCCGGACCACCGCCGAGGCGCGGGCCATCGCCAGCATCGGGTCACCCGCCGCTGCCGGCTGCTGGCTGAGCTGGTGCAGGTACGCCCAGCCCCGCTCGCGGTGCGCGGGCATCAGCAGCGGCGTCTCCGGCTCGTCGGCCGGCTCGGTCGCCCCGTGCACGGCCGTCACCTCGGTGACGTGCACGAAACGCCGCCACGGCAGGGCGCTTCCCGGGCGGGGCGCCCACTCGAAGCCGGTCACCTCGTCGGCGCTGAACAACTCGTACGCGGCGCCTCGGGCGATCTCCTCGGCCGGGTACACGCCGCCGCCGAAGGCCACGTGCAGTCCGGTTCGTTCGTCGGCGGTGCCACCGGCCTGGGGGGTGACGCTCATGCCGTCACCTCCCTGCTCGATCGGATGCGGTCCGCACGCTGTCGCGCCCGCTCGGTGGCGACGGTAGAGTCGCGCGACGTAGTCGGGGTGAACGTCGGGTGGCGGGCAGATGGACAGGCCCGGTGTGTGATGCTGTCGCTGATGAGCGAGCCCACTGAATCCCGCCGCGAGCGTGCCGCCCGGCGGGCCGGAGAGTTTCCGCCCGCCCCCGAGTCGCTGCCCCGGGCGGTGCTGGACAGCCACACCCACCTGGACCTCACGGTCAGCGAGGCCGGTGTGCCCGGCGGCGGGCCGGCCGACGACCCGGTGGCCGTGGCCATCGCGTTGGCCACGAAGGTGGGCGTGGACCGGCTGGTCCAGGTGGGGGTGGACGTCGCCTCCTCCCGGTGGGGCGCGGACACCGCCGACAAGTACCCTGCCGTGCTTGCCGCCGTGGCGCTGCACCCCAACGAGGCGCCCCGGCTGAGCGATCTCGACGAGGCGTTGCGGGAGATCGAGTCGCTCGCCGCCCGCGACCGGGTCCGGGGGATCGGCGAGACCGGAATGGACTTCTTCCGGACCGGCGACGAGGGACGCGCCGCGCAGGAGGAGAGCTTCCGGGCGCACATCGCGATCGCCAAGCGGTACGGCAAGACGTTGGTCATCCACGACCGCGACGCGCACGCCGACGTGCTGCGGATCCTCGACGACGAGGGTGCGCCGGACCGGGTGGTGCTGCACTGCTTCTCCGGTGACGCCGACTTCGCCCGGGACTGCGTCCGCCGCGGCTACCTGCTGAGCTTCGCCGGCACCGTCACCTTCGGCAGCGCGAACGCGCTGCGCGAGGCCGCCGCACTCACCCCGGTGGACCAGATGCTGGTGGAGACCGACGCCCCGTACCTCACCCCGATGCCGTACCGGGGCCGGCCGAACGCGTCGTACCTGATTCCGCTCACCGTCCGCGCGCTCGCCGCGACCACCGGCACCGACCTGGACGACCTGTGCGCGGCCATCTCCGCCACCGGCGACCGGGCCTTCGGCCCGTGGTGAGCCTGCTCGGCCCGGCGGAGATCCGGGAACTCGCCACCCGGCTGGGCGTCGCGCCCACCAAGAAGCTGGGTCAGAACTTCGTGCACGACCCGAACACCGTGCGCCGCATCGTCACCGCCGCCGGCCTGACCCCCGACGACGTGGCCCTGGAGGTGGGTCCGGGGCTGGGCTCGCTGACCCTGGGGCTGTTGCCGGCCGCCGGGCACGTGCACGCCGTGGAGATCGACCCGGTGCTCGCCGGGGCGCTGCCGGAGACCGTCGCACGGCACGCCGGGGCCGACGCCGCCCGGCTCACCGTGCACCGCGCGGACGCGTTGCGAATCGCCGCCGCGCAGTTGGCCGAGCCGCAGCCGACCGCGCTGGTGGCGAACCTGCCCTACAACGTCGCGGTGCCCGTGGTGCTGCACCTGCTCGCCGTGCTGCCCACCCTGCGACACGGCCTGGTGATGGTGCAGAAGGAGGTCGCCGACCGGCTCGTCGCCGGTCCCGGCTCCAAGGTGTACGGCATCCCGTCGGTGAAGCTCGCCTGGTACGCCCAGGCCCGGGGCGCCGGCAAGGTGCCACCGAACGTGTTCTGGCCGGTGCCCAACGTCGACTCCGGCCTGGTCGCCTTCACCTGCCACGAGCCGCCCCGTGCCGACGTACCCCGGGACCGGGTCTTCGCCGTGGTGGACGCGGCGTTCGCGCAGCGCCGCAAGACCCTGCGCGCGGCGTTGGCCGGCTGGGCGGGCGGCGCGGACCGTGCCGCCGCGGCGCTCACCGCCGCCGGCGTCGACCCCGGCGCCCGCGGGGAGTCACTGACCGTCGAGCAGTTCGCCGCCATCGCCGCGTCGGCTCCGGTGGGTACGCCGGCCGCGAAGTAGGCTGTCGCCGTGCCCGCCGAGGAGGTGTACGAGTGACCGCGCAGCCGATCGAGCCCGCCGCCCACGGGATGTGGACCCCGGATCCCGTTCGGCAGCGGCTGGCCAACCACACCATCGAGGACGTGCTGGCCCTGCCCGACGACGCCCCCCGCGTCGAGCTACGTGACGGAGTCCTCGTCGTGGTTCCCTCCCCGACCTTTGGTCATCAGAACATCGGCAACCTGTTGTGGATGTGGCTGCGGCAGCACGCTCCGGCCGATTTGACGCCGGCCACCGCTGTCGGGGTGGCGATCAACTATCGGAACACTCTCGAACCCGACGTCGTCCTGCTGAAACGTCCGGTGGCGGCCGACCACCACTATTTCGAGGCTGCTCAGGTTGTGCTCGCCATCGAAGTTGTCTCGCCCGGCACCCGTCGCCGGGACCGGTTGGAGAAGCCGGCCGACTACGCGGACGCCGGCATCCCGCACTACTGGCGGATCGAGCAGGACCCGCTGCACGTGTACGCGTATGACCTGGTCGGCGGCAGGTACGAGCTGGCCGCCGCCTCCTCCGAGGAGCTGATCGTGGCCAAGCCGTTCGATATCCGCCTGCGCGTGCGGGACATCACCCCGTGACCGAGGCCTGGCGACCGGACGACGACGAGCCACGCGGGGCCATCGGCCCGGTACGGGTGCGGGTGCCCGCGAAGATCAACCTGCACCTCGGGGTGGGGCCGTTGCGCCGCGACGGCTACCACGAGCTGAACACGATCTACCACGCCATCTCGATCTACGACGAGCTGACGGCCCGTCGGGGCGACACCCTCGCCCTGACCATGGAGGGTGAGGGTACCGGCGAGCTGGCCCTGGACGACACCAACCTGGTGATCCGCGCCGCGCACGCTCTCGCCGGGTACGCGGGGGTGATGCCGCACGCCCGGCTGCACCTGCGCAAGCAGATCCCGCTCGCCGGTGGGCTGGCCGGTGGCAGCGCCGACGCGGCCGCCGCGCTGGTGGCCTGCGACGCGCTCTGGGGCACCGGGCTGTCCCGCGACGAGCTGGCCGGCATCGCCGCCGACCTCGGCTCCGACGTGCCCTTCCTGATCTACGGTGGCACCGCGCTGGGCACCGGCCGGGGCGAGGCGATCAGCCCCGTGCTGGCCCGCCCCACGTCCTGGCACTGGGTGGTGGCGATCGCCGACGTCGGCCTGTCCACCCCGGCCGCGTACCGGGAGCTGGATCGGCTGCGCGACTCCGGTGCCGCAGGCGACCCGCTGGGCAGCACCGACAACCTGCTTGGCGCGCTGCGTCAGCGCGACCCGCGGGTGCTCGCCCGGACGCTCGGCAACGACCTCCAGGACGCCGCGCTGGCCATGCGCCCGGCGCTTGCCGACACCCTGAAGGCCGGCGAGAAGGCCGGCGCGCTCACCGGTATCGTCTCCGGCTCCGGCCCGACCTGCGTGTTCCTCGCCGCCGACGCGGCGGACGCGGAACGGATCGCCGCCGAGCTGAGGGCTGCGGGCGTCTGCCGGGTGGCGCGGGTCGCGCACGGTCCGGTCGCCGGCGCCCGGGTGGGCTGACGACCCGTCCCACCGGGGCTGCCGGCGCGCGGCGCGGGCGTCCAGGGTGTCCGCGTACCCTTGGTGCAGGCGTCCAGGTGCCCGCCGGCACCGGGGCGCCTTGATCATGAAGGGTGGATCGTGGCGAACATCGTCAATCTGGACCGGGTGTCCAAGGGGTACGGCGCTGCCGGGCGGCTGCTCACGGACGTCTCCCTCGGCTTGGACGACTCCGACCGGATCGGCGTGGTCGGCCTCAACGGCGCCGGCAAGTCCACCCTGCTGCGGCTGCTCACCAAGCAGGAGGAGCCCGACGACGGCCGGGTGACCCACCGTCGTGACCTGCGCGCGCTCTGGCTGCCGCAGCAACTCACCCTCGCCCCCGAGGCCACCGTCCGGGACGTGGTGCTCGGCACCGCCTGGCTCGACGAGGGCATGGGCGCGGAGCACGAGTGGGCCGGCGACGCCGGGGTCCGGGCCATCCTCGACGGCCTCGGCATGCCGCACCTCGGCCTCGACCAGCCGGTCGGTCCGATGTCCGGTGGCGAACGCCGTCGGGTGGCGCTCGCCGCGCTGCTCGTCCGCGACGCCGACCTGCTCATCCTCGACGAGCCCACCAACCACCTGGATGTCGGCGGCGTCGACTGGTTGGCCCGGCATCTGGTCGGGCGCAAGGGCGCCCTGGTCGTGGTCACCCACGACAGGTGGTTCCTGGACGCGGTCTGCACCACCACCTGGGAGGTCGCCGACCAGACCGTCCGCGCCTACGAGGGCGGCTTCGCCGCCTGGACCCTCGCCCGCGCCGAGCGCGAACGGGTCGCCGCCGCCACCGAGGCCCGCCGGCAGAACCTGCTCCGCAAGGAGATCGCCTGGCTGCGCCGTGGCCCGCCGGCCCGGACGTCCAAGCCGCAGTTCCGCATCGACGCCGCGAACGCGTTGATCGCCGACGTGCCGCCGGCCCGCGACACCATGTCGTTGCAGCGGATGGCGGTTTCCCGCCTCGGCAAGCAGGTGTACGAGCTGGAGAACGTCGAGCTGCACGCCGGCCCGAAGGAGATCCTGCGCGACACCTCCTGGCTCGTCGGCCCCGGCGACCGGATCGCCATCCTCGGTGCCAACGGTGCCGGCAAGACCACGCTGCTGCGGATGCTCGCCGGCATCACCCGCCCCGACGGTGGCCGCCTCGGCACCGGTTCCACCGTCCGGCCCGCGTTCCTCTCCCAGGAGCTGTCCGAGCTGCCCGGGCAGCTGCGCGTGCTCGAAGCCGTCGAGGAGGTCGCCCGCCGGGTCCAGCTCGGCGACCGGGAGGTCTCCGCGTCCCAGCTCGCCGAGGTGTTCGGCTTCGACGACCGCCGGCTCTGGACCCCGGTGAGCGACCTCTCCGGTGGGGAGCGCCGCCGGTTGCAGATGCTGCGACTGCTGGCCGGCGAGCCCAACGTGCTGCTCTTCGACGAGCCCACAAACGACCTGGACACGGACACCCTCGCCTCGCTGGAGGACCTGCTCGACTCGTGGCCCGGCACGATCATCGTGGCCAGCCACGACCGCTACCTGATCGAGCGGGTCACCGACTCGGCGTACGGGATGTTCGGCGACGGCCGGTTGGTGCACCTGCCGGGCGGGGTGGACGAGTACCTCGCGCGGACCGCCGAGCGGGCCGGTTCCGCTCGGGCGGGCGTGGCCTCGACCTCCGTGTCCGCGGCTCCCTCGGGCAGTGGCATGTCCGCCGCAGAGGTTCGTCAGGCCCGCAAGGAGCTGACCCGGCTGGAGCGGCAACTGGGCAAGCTCGACCAGCGCGAGGCCACGCTGCTCGACCAGCTCGCGGCGGACGCCACCGACTACGCCAAGGTCGCCGAGTTGGACACCCAGCTCAAGGATCTGCGGGCCGAGCGGGAGCGGATCGAGGAGAGCTGGATGACCCTCGCCGAGGACCTGCCGGAGACCTGACCGACCGGGCGCGCCGGCCCGGGCCCCGTGTGCGGCGTCACACCACCACATGCGAGACAATCGTCGGGACACCTACCCCACGGCGTTGGAGACACAGACATGGCCCACACCCCCGTCAACCACCCCGCGCGGCCGATCTACCGGGCGATCGGCGGGCTCACCGGTCTGTACCTGGTCGTCTTCGGTGTGCTCGGCATCATCGCGAGCACCGGCAACGAGATCCTCGCCCAGGACGACACCCGGGTCCTCGGCCAGGGCACCAACCTCGGCTTCTCGCTGCTCAGCGTGCTGCTCGGGGTGGTCGTGCTGGTCGGCACCGCGCTCGGCCGCAACATCGACGTGGTGGTCAACCAGTGGCTGGCGTACAGCCTCATGGTGGTCAGCCTGGCCGGCCTGGCGTTCATCCGGACCGACGCCAACATCTTCAACTTCACCATCACCACCGTGGTCGTGGTGATGACGGCTGCCCTGGTGCTGCTCATGGTCGGCATGTACGGCAAGGTCGGCTCGGAGGACGAGGCGGAGGCGTTCCAGAAGGCTCGCCTGGTTCTCTGATCGTTGGTCGCGGCTTGCTGGTTGCGGCCGTGGGTTTTCGCCGGAGCCCGATCTGCTCCGGGCGGTCAGGCTTGATCCCTGCGCAGCTCGGGCTCCGGCGAAAACCTGACCTGGTCCAGCCTTCGGCGGACCCGGTCGGCTTTGTTGTTCTTCGGACAGTTGGCTCTGCCTCGGGTGACAATTCCCCTGAAACGGTCTATTCAGGGGGTCTGGGCATGCCGCACTTTCCGGTGAACCATCCGGCACGGCCGCTCTACCGGGTCCTCTCCGGGCTGGTCGGCGTCTACATCCTGGTCTTCGGCGTGTGGGGCGTGGCCGAGACGATCGGTGATCCGCTCTTCGCCCGCAACAGCACCTGGGCCCTCGGGCTCCGGACCAACCTGGCCTTCTCGCTCGCCTCGGTGATCTTCGGGATCGTCCTGATCATCGGGGCCTCGCGGAGGACCAACCTCGGCCACTACATGAACCTCACGGCCGGCGTGGTGTTCCTGGTGACGAGCATCCTGATGATGTCGGTGCTGCAGACCGAGGCGAACTTCCTCAACTTCTCGATGTCGACGGTGATCGTGTCGATGCTGTTCGGCCTGATCCTGCTCGGCACCGGCCTGTACGACAAGGTCGGCCCGCCCGAGTCCGCCGAGGCCGAGCTGGAGAACCGCAAGCACCCGGTGGCCGACGTGCACCGCAGCTGATCGGGTCAGTGCCGCCGCGCGGTGATCAGCGTCGGCTTCGCCTCCAGGTGTGACAGCCCGTTCCAGGCCAGGTTGACGAGGTGCGCCGCGACCGTCTCCTTGCGTGGCTTACGCACCTCCAGCCACCAGCGACCGGTCAGCGCCACCATGCCCACGAGCGCCTGCGAGTACAGCTCGGCGAGCTTCGGGTCGTACCCCCGGCTCTTGTACTCGGCGCCCAGGATGTGCTCGACCTGGTGTGCCACGTCGTTCATCACGCTGCTGAAGTTGGCCGTGCCGGACATCAGCGGTGACTCCCGGACCAGCACCCGGAAACCGCTTGTCTCCTCCTCGATGTAACCGAGCAGGGCCAGCGCCGCCTGTTCGAGCAGCTCGCGCGGGTGCCCGGCGGTCAGCGCCGTGGTGATCCGATCCAACAGGGCCCGGACCTCCCGGTCCACCACCACCGCGTAGAGCCCTTCCTTGCCGCCGAAGTGCTCGTACACCACCGGCTTGGAGACCTTGGCGCGGGCCGCCACCTCCTCGATGGAGGTGGCGTCGAAACCGCGTTCGGCGAAGAGCTGCCGGCCGGTGGCGATCAACTGCTCCCGTCGCTGGGCCGCCGACATGCGGACCCGGGAGGCCGGTTTGGCTTTCGGTGCCGCCGTCGGCGTCGCCCGTCGGCCGCCGACAGCCGCCACCGAATCGTCGCTGACCTCAGGCATGTCGCCGCCTTGCTGGCGCTCGGTGACGCCCTGCCGTGGAATGGTGCCTCCGCTGTGCCCGTTCACGTCGTCGCCTCACTGTCGGGCGGTCGGACCGCCCTGACGCGCCGTTCGACCGTACCCGGATCGGGCTCGGCCCCCGTTCGCCGAGCCGCCCGGTCCCCCCGCATGGCTCGGTCATCCGGCCATCCTGCCAGGCGACATCCCCGTGCACCGCCCGGTTTCAGCGTGGTGCGACGGGCTTCACGAGCTTCGCGGCCAGGCGCTCCGGCTTTGGCCAGCGCACCTGCGTCGCCGCGCCGACCTTCTCGAACACCCAGATCACCCGGGCGGAGATGTCCACCTGACCGCGCAACACACCGTGCCGGGCGCTGGTCGGGTCGGCGTGGTGCAGGTTGTGCCAGCTCTCGCCGAACGACAGGATCGCCAGCGGCCAGAAGTTGGACGCGCGGTCGCCCTGGCGCATCGCGAACGGACGCTCGCCGTAGACGTGGCACACCGAGTTGATCGCCCAGGTGACGTGGTGCAGGAGGCCGATCCGGACCAGCCCGGCCCAGAAGAACGCGGTCAGCGCGCCCTGCCAGGACCAGGTCACCAGGCCGCCGATCAGCGCCGGGCCGAGCAGCGAGACGGCCACCAGCGCGGGGAAGAGCCGGTCGACCCGGCTGATGTCCCGGTCCGCGATGAGGTCCGGTGCGAAACGCTCGCGGTTGGACAGTTCGCGGCGGAACAGCCAGCCCACGTGGGCGTGGAACAGGCCCCGGGTCAACGCCCAGAAGCTGGTGCCGAAGCGCCACGGCGAGTGTGGGTCACCCTCCAGGTCGGAGAAGGCGTGGTGGCGTCGGTGGTCGGCCACCCACTGGATGATCTCGCCCTGCACCGCGAGCGAGCCCGCGACCGCCAGGGTCACCCGTAGCCACCGCTTGGCCTTGAACGAGCCGTGCGTGAAGTAACGGTGGAAGCCGACGGTGATGCCGAGGCCGGAGACGACGTACCAGACCAGGCCGATGATCACGTCGGTCCAGCCGAGCCAGCCGCCCCAGGCCATCGGCACGGCGACCAGCAGGGCGACGAAGGGGATCACCACGAATGCCCAGAGGGCGGCCAGGATGCCGGGGGACTGGCTGCCGTCGGTCAGGGGTTTGGGGCCGGGCGCGGTGGTGTTCGAATCGAGCAGAGCAGTAGACACGGGACCTCGCAGGGGGATGGTGACGATCACTAAGTTACGCCTACGTCACCGTAACTTACGGCACCGTAGATCGCACGGGGAAGTTTGGAATCGCCTTCGCGTCACCACTCAAAGCCGCAGCTCAACCGCTCGTGAGGCGGGTCCGGGGTCGGGTCCGGAGAGAGGCGCTGGATCGATGGCCGGTCACCCCCGGGCGGCCGACGGCGTCGACCGCGGGCAATGCGGCGGGATGAGCGCTGGCGTCCGGCGGTCGGGGCGCTAAGGTGTAGCGGCGGGATCTTCATCCCGCTGCGACGTGCTCGCGTCGCTGATCGGCCGTGGTGTAATTGGCAACACCCGGGTCTTTGGTACCCGTATTTCAGGTTCGAACCCTGGCGGCCGAGCTGCCCATCTACGTCCGTTTTCGGGCGCGGTGGGGGTAAGAGGGGACCGTGCCGGGCCTCGCGGCTAGCATGACCGCGAGAGTGTCCGCCGTCCCGACGGGAGCCACGTCGTGCCCCAGCCCCACCTCCGTACCGTCGTCGTACTCGCCGCCGGTGAGGGCAAGCGGATGAAGTCGACACTGCCCAAGGTGCTGCACCCCCTGCTCGGCCGGACCCTCCTCGGTCACGTGCTGAGCGCCGCCGCCCCGCTGGGCGCGGACCGCACCGTCGTCGTGGTGGGGCACGGCGCCGACCAGGTCCGGACGCACCTGTCCGAGGTCGCCCCGGACGCGACGCCGGTGCTCCAGGCCGAGCAGCTCGGCACCGGGCACGCCGTACGGATCGCGCTGGACGCCGTGCCTGACGGTGCCGGCACCGTCGTGGTGATCAACGGGGACGTGCCGCTGCTGCGACCCGAGACGGTGGGCGCGCTGGTGACCGCGCACGAGGAGGCCGTCGCGGCGGCCACCGTGCTGGCCGCCGAGGTGCCCGACCCGACCGGCCTCGGCCGGATCGTCCGCGACGCCGACGGCCACCTGGAGCAGATCGTCGAGGAACGCGACGCCGACCCGACGCAGCGCGCGATCCGGGAGATCAACGCCGGCATCTACGCGTTCGACGCGGTGCGGCTGCGCGAGGCGCTCGGCAAGCTCTCCACCGACAACGACCAGGGCGAGGAGTACCTGACCGACGTCTTCGGCCTGCTCCGCGCGGCCGGCGAGCCGGTGGCGGTGCACGTCGCCGTGGACCACGTCGAGACGCTTGGCTGCAACGACCGGGTGGAGCTGGCGACGCTGCGCCGGCTGCTGCGCGACCGGGTCAACGAGGCGTGGATGCGCACCGGGGTGAGCCTGCTCGACCCCGCAACCACCTGGATCGACGTGACGGTCGCGCTGGACCGGGACGCGGTGGTCGACCAGAACACCCAGTTGCGCGGCGCCACCGTGGTCGGCGCGGGCGCGCTGATCGGGCCGGACGTCACCCTGATCGACACGATCGTCGGCCCCGCCGCGTCGGTGCTCCGCAGCCACGCGGTCGGTGCCGAGGTGGGCGCGGGTGCGACCGTCGGGCCGTACGCCTACCTGCGAGCGGCCGCCCGGTTGGCCGACAAGGCCAAGGTCGGCACGTTCGTCGAGGTGAAGAACTCGCAGATCGGCGCCGGGTCGAAGGTGCCGCACCTGACCTACGTCGGCGACGCGACGATCGGCGAGCAGACCAACATCGGTGCCGCGTCGGTCTTCGTGAACTACGACGGGGTCAACAAGCACCGCACCGTCATCGGCAGCCACGCACGGACCGGCGCGGACAACATGTTCGTGGCGCCGGTCCAGGTGGGCGACGGGGCGTACACGGCGGCCGGTTCGGTGATCGTCGACGACGTGCCGGCAGGTGCGATGGGTGTGGCCCGGGCCCGCCAGCGCAACATCGAGGGTTGGGTGGTGAAGCGGCGCGCCGGCACGGCTGCGGCGGAGGCGGCGCAGCGGGCCCGCGACGCGGAGGGTGCGTCGGGGGCGGCCGGTGCCGCAAGCGACAGTGAGGCAATGCACGGGGTGGCCGAGACGGTGGGCGGCGCATCCGGCCCGGGAGATACTGCAACCGAATAGTCCCCGACCCACCACCACCGGGTCGGGTACCGCCGACAAAACGGGAGCAGACGGGCCCATGGGCAGCATCGTCGCCGAAAACCGCAAAAGCCTGATGCTCTTTTCCGGACGTGGCTTTCCGGAGTTGGCCAAGGAGATCGGCGAGGTGCTCGGCGTCGCGCCGACCCCGGCCGACGCGTACGAGTTCGCCAACGGCGAGATCTTCGTACGGTTCAAGGACTCGGTACGTGGATCGGACGCCTTCGTGGTGCAGTCCGTCACGCACGGGGTGAACACCTGGGTCATGGAGACCCTGATCATGGTGGACGCGCTGAAGCGGGGGTCGGCCAAGCGGATCACCGTGGTGCTGCCGTTCTACCCGTACGCCCGCCAGGACAAGAAGCACCGCGGCCGGGAGCCGATCTCGGCCCGCCTGGTGGCGGACCTGCTGAAGACCGCCGGCGCGAACCGCATCCTCACCGTCGACCTGCACACCGCGCAGATCCAGGGCTTCTTCGACGGCCCGGTGGACCACCTCTTCGCGATGGACATCCTGGCCGAGTACGTCGAGCACAGGTACGCCGGCCGGCCGATGACCGTGGTGGCACCGGATTCGGGCCGGGTGCGGGTGGCCGAGCGGTGGACCGACCGGCTGGGTGGCTGCCCGCTGGCGTTCATCCACAAGACCCGCGACCCGATGAAGCCGAACCAGGTAGTGGCGAACCGGGTGGTCGGTGAGGTGGAGGGCCGGGTCTGCCTGATCGTCGACGACATGATCGACACCGGGGGCACGATCGCCAAGGCCGCCGACATCCTCAAGGAGTCGGGCGCGGCGGAGATCGTCGTCGCGTCCACCCACGCGCTGCTGTCCGACCCGGCCATCGAGCGGCTGAAGAACAGCTCGATCAGCGAGATCGTGGTGACGAACACCCTGCCGCTCCCGCCGGAGAAGCAGCTGGACAAGCTCACCGTGTTGTCGATCGCGCCGCTGCTGGCGCGGGCGATCCGGGAGGTCTTCGACGACGGCTCGGTGACCACCCTCTTCGGTGGCCTGAGCTGAGCCCGAGCCCCGTTCCCGCCACGTCACACCTGGCGGGAACGGGGCTGGCACAGGTGCGGAGACGCGGCCGGCGCACTGGTGGGGAACTCACCGCCGCGCCGGTCCCGAGCCGTGATCGGGGACTGCCGGAAACCTTGGAAACCGCTCGGGTAGACTGGTGCGGTTGCCACGGCGAGGGTGCCCGGCGGGCCGCTGAAAAGCGCCGCACGGAGGCACCGTCATCGACGCGGTGCTCCGGGCAGTCGTTCATGACGCATGAGCCCCAGCGAGCCCCTCGCCCCAGCACCGTTAGACGACAAGCCGCCGCAGCGAAAAGCATCAGGAGTTTCCCCGTGTCCGAGGTAAAGATCAGCGCCGAGCCCCGTACCGAGTTCGGCAAGGGTGGTGCCCGCCGTACCCGCCGGGCCGGCAAGGTGCCCGCCGTGCTTTACGGCCACGGCGAGAAGCCCAAGCACATCGCGCTGCCGTCGCGGGAGTTCGCCGCCGCGATCCGCAAGGGCGGTGCCAACCAGCTCTTCGCGATCGACATCACCGACGGCACCCAGGTGCTGGCGCTGCCGAAGGCGATCCAGCGTGACCCGATCCGCGACACCTTCGAGCACGTCGACCTGATCCTGGTTCGCCGCGGCGAGAAGGTCACCGTCGAGGTCCCGGTCCAGCTGACCGGCGAGGCCGCCCGGGACACCCTGATCGTGCACGACCACGACACCCTCTCGGTGACCGCCGACGCCACCAAGGTGCCGGACCACCTCGAGGCGTCGATCGAGGGCCTGGAGGCGGGCACCCTGGTGACCGCCGGCGACGTCCAGCTGCCGGCCGGCGTCGAGCTGGCCGCCGACTCGGAGCTGACCGTCGCGTCGGTGACCGCCGCCCCGACCGCCGAGCAGCTCGAGGCGACGCTGCCCGAGATCGAGGTCGCCACCGACGAGGCCGAGGCCGAGACCGGCGAGGCCACCGAGGGCTCCGAGGGTGCGGACGCTGCTCCGGCCGCCGAGGGCGACGAGACGACCGAGGCGCGCACCGAGGCCTGATCGGTTCGTACTGTGCGACAGGCGTCCCCGGATGATCGGGGGCGCCTGTCTGCATATCAGGAGTCGGCTGCGTTTGGCGTCGGAAGGGGCGGGTCGTGACGGACGAGGCGGGGCCGTGGCTGGTGGTCGGCCTGGGCAACCCGGGTCGGGAGTACGCCGGGAACCGGCACAACGTCGGGTTCATGGTGGCCGAGCTGCTGGCCGGGCGGGTGGGTGCGCGTTTCGGCCGGCACAAGCGGGCGGTCGCCGAGGTGGCCGAGGCGCGGCTGGGGTTCGGCGGGCCGAAGCTGGTGCTGGTCAAGCCACTGACGTACATGAACCTGTCCGGCGGGCCGGTCGCGGCGCTGGCGCAGTTCTACAAGGTGCCGACGGCGCAGGTGATCGCGGTGCACGACGAGCTGGACATCGGCTTCGGCCAGGTACGGGTCAAGTTCGGCGGCGGCGAGGGCGGGCACAACGGTCTGCGTTCGATGTCGAAGTCGCTGGGCACGAAGGACTACTCCCGGGTGCGGTTCGGTGTCGGCCGACCGCCGGGGCGGCAGGATCCGGCTGACTACGTACTGTCGGATTTTGGCTCTGCCGAGCGCAAGGAGCTGGACTTCCTGGTGGACCGGGCCGCCGACGTGGTGGAGTCGGTGATCGTGAAGGGCGTCGAGCCGACGCAGAACCTCTATCACGGCAGTTGAGACTGCGGGCGGGGCGTACCGGATCGGAAACGCCGGGCCGGTAGTCTGCGCCTTTCGGCGTACCGCGACCGGCGACGCGGGTCGCGGCCGATCGGCCCGTGCGGGCAGCGCGGCGAGGCGACGGGAGCGGGCAGATGAGCAGTCCTCCGATGATCGATGGCGCGTTCGCCCGATGGTTGGCGTCCCGAGCCGGGCAGGCGCTGCTCGACCTGCGCACCGAGATGGGTTTCGCCGATGCCGGCGCGCTGAAGTCGGCCGGCGACAAGGTGTCACACGACCTGATCCGCACGGAGTTGGCGAAGTGGCGTCCGGGTGACGCGGTGCTCTCCGAGGAGGACGAGGGGTCGCGGTTGGCCTGGGCCGCGGAGGTCAACACCGGGGCGGTGTCCCGGCTGAACGCGGACCGGGTGTGGATCATCGACCCGCTGGACGGCACCCGGGAGTTCTCCGAGGAGGGCCGCTCGGACTGGGCCGTGCACGTGGCGCTCTGGGCGCGCAACGCGCCGAGCCCGCACGGGCTGGTCGCCGGGGCGGTGGGGTTGCCGGCGCAGCACCGGGTGCTGGGCACGGACTACCCGCCGGCGTACCCACCGATGACCGTGGAGGCGGCGACGGCCGGCGAGCGGAAGATCCGCCTGGCCGCGAGTCGGAGCCGGCCGCCGGTCTTCCTGACCGACCTGGCCGAGGACGTCGGCGCGCACCTGGTGCCGATGGGTTCGGCCGGAGCGAAAATCGCCGCCGTGGTCACCGGCGAGGTGGACGCGTACATCCACGCAGGTGGGCAGTACGAGTGGGATTCGGCGGCCCCGGTCGCTGTGGCGACGGCCACCGGACTGCACGCTTCCCGGATCGACGGTTCTGCGCTGAAATACAACGAGGCGGATCCGCGCCTGCCCGACCTACTGGTCTGTCGCAAGGATCTCGCCACTCGGTTGCTTGCAGCGTTGCAGAAGCATTCCGGGTAGCCTGAGCCAACTTTCTTGACATGCCCGACCGGAAAGGTCTGGAAATCGGATGAGCGAGCGAATCGAGCCGGTGTCATGACCACCCCCGCGGCGTACCAGGTCTCCCACCTGGACGCCCTGGAAGCGGAGAGCATCTTCGTGATGCGCGAGGTGGTCGCCGAGATGGAACGCCCGGTGCTGCTCTTCTCCGGTGGCAAGGACTCGATCGTCATGCTGCGGCTCGCGCAGAAGGCGTTCGCCCCGGCAAACATCCCCTTCCCGGTGATGCACGTCGACACCGGGCACAACTTCCCCGAGGTCCTCGAATACCGCGACCAACGGGTCGCCGAGCTGGGGTTGCAACTCGTGGTGGCGAGCGTGCCGGAGGCCCTGGCCAGCGGCATGGTCCGGGAGTCCGGCGACGGCATGCGCAACCGGATCCAGACGCCGGTGCTGCTGGACGCGGTGGAGAAGCACCGCTTCGACGCGCTGTTCGGTGGCGCCCGCCGGGACGAGGAGAAGGCCCGGGCCAAGGAGCGGGTGTTCAGCTTCCGCGACGAGTTCGGTCAGTGGGACCCGAAGAACCAGCGGCCCGAGCTGTGGTCGCTGTACAACGGCCGGCACCACGCCGGCGAGTCGATCCGGGTCTTCCCGCTCTCCAACTGGACCGAACTGGACGTCTGGCACTACATCGCCCGGGAACGCATCCCACTCCCGTCGATCTACTACGCGCACGAGCGTGAGGTCATCGAACGGGACGGCATGTTCTACGCCGTCAACGAGTTCTTCCGCCCCCGCGCGGGCGAGGAGCGGTTCAAGGCACAGGTGCGCTACCGCACCGTCGGCGACGCCTCCTGCACCGCCGCGGTCCGCTCCGACGCGGACACCGTGGAGAAGGTCATCGAGGAGGTCGCGGCCACCCGGATCACCGAGCGCGGCGCCACCCGTGGTGACGACCGGGTCAGTGAGGCCGCAATGGAGGACCGCAAGCGGGAGGGCTACTTCTGATGAGCACCGAGATCGTGGCGTCCGCGGACGCGCCGCCCGTTGCCGGGGCCGGGCCGGAGGCCCGACCGATGGACCTGCTCCGGTTCGCCACCGCCGGCAGCGTGGACGACGGTAAGTCGACCCTGATCGGGCGGCTGCTCTACGACACCAAGTCGCTCTTCACCGACCAGCTGGCCGCCGTGGAGGCGGTCAGCGCGGCCCGCGGTGACGAGTACACCAACCTGGCGTTGCTCACCGACGGTCTGCGTGCCGAGCGCGAGCAGGGCATCACCATCGACGTGGCGTACCGCTACTTCGCCACCCCCCGGCGCAAGTTCATCATCGCCGACACCCCCGGGCACATCCAGTACACCCGCAACATGGTCACCGGGGCGTCGACCGCCGACCTGGCGTTGATCCTGGTGGACGCGCGCAAGGGCCTGGTCGAGCAGTCCCGCCGGCACGCGTTCCTGTGCTCCCTGCTGCGGGTGCCGCACCTGGTCCTCTGTGTCAACAAGATGGACCTGGTCGACTGGTCGCAGGAGGTCTACGAGCGGATCGCCGACGAGTTCACCGCGTTCGCCGCGAAACTCGACGTACCGGACCTGACCGTGGTGCCGATCTCCGCGTTGCGCGGCGACAACATCGTCGCCCGGTCGGAAAACATGCCCTGGTACGAAGGCCCGTCGCTGCTGCACCACCTGGAGCGGGTGCACATCGCCAGCGACCGCAACCTGGTCGACGTCCGGTTCCCGGTGCAGTACGTGATCCGCCCGCAGTCCACCACGGTCACCGACTACCGCGGTTACGCCGGTCAGGTCGCCTCCGGCGTGCTCAAGCCGGGCGACGAGGTGATGGTGCTGCCCTCCGGCTTCACCAGCCGGATCGCCGCCGTGGAGACGGCCGACGGGCCGGTCCCGGAGGCGTTCCCCCCGATGTCGGTGACGGTACGACTCGCCGACGAGATCGACATCTCCCGGGGTGACCTGATCTGCCGGCCGAACAACGCACCGACGGTCGCCCAGGACATCGAGGCGATGGTCTGCTGGATGGACGAGACGGCACCCCTGCGGGTCGGCGCCAAGTACGCCATCAAGCACACCACCCGGTCGGCACGGGCCATCGTCCGAGGGTTGCACTACCGGCTGGACATCAACTCGTTGCACCGCGACGAGTCGGCCGACGAGCTGCGGCTCAACGAGATCGGTCGGGTGCGACTGCGCACCACGGTGCCGTTGCTTGCCGACGAGTACCGCCGCAACCGCACCACCGGCGGCTTCGTCATCATCGACGAGGCGACGAACCGCACGGTAGGCGCCGCCATGATCGTCGAAGCCGGCTAGCCAACCCGCCCACCAGTACCCACCCCACCGGCCGCGGCCCCCGCCCGCGCCGACCGGATCGCGCACGATCCAGGAAGTAGTGGCCTCCCCAACGCGGGAGGCCACTACTTCCATGGGGTAGTTCCATCCTGAGTTGGCTGGTCGGGGGGTCTTGACGGTGTGGGGGTGGTGGGTGGGGGTGCAGGTCGTTGCGGGGGTGATCTTTGGG
>NZ_JBEZGM010000012.1:0-1452 GCF_040649995.1 Micromonospora sp. NPDC048835
CAACCCGAAGATCACCGATGGTTGACCTGCCCCATCTCCACCACCGCCAGGCCGTCAAGACCCCCTGACCAGCCAACTCAGGATGGAACTACCCCCATGAACAAGCACGATCCCCAGCCCGCCCCCGCCCAGCGTTGCGCCCCCGCCCACGCCGGGTGATCAAGAGGTTTGCGTCAGAATTCGGGCTCGAATTGACGCAAACCTCTTGATCACCGCTCGCGGTGGGGGTGGGGGTGGGGGTGGGGGTGGGGGTTAGGGCAGGCGGGTGGCGCCGGGGGAGGGGAGGACCGTCACGGTGCCGGGGGCGGTGAAGCCCCGTTGGGCGTACGCGTCGGTCACGGCTGCGGCCACCGCGTCGGCGCGGTCGGCCTCGACAAGTGCGAGCACGCATCCGCCGAAGCCGCCGCCGGTCATCCGCGCGCCCAGCGCACCGGCCGCCAGGGCCGCCTCGACGGCGGTGTCGATCTCCGGCACGGTGATCTCGAAGTCGTCGCGCATCGAGACGTGCGAGGCAGTCAGCAGCGGACCTATGTCGCGGACCCGAGCGGCGCGGAGCAGTGCCACCGTGTCCAGGACGCGTTGGTCCTCGGTCACCACGTGCCGGACCCGTCGCCGGGTCTCCTCGTCGTCGAGCTGAGCCAACGCGGCGTCGAGCTGGTCGATGCTCACGTCCCGCAGTGCGGCGACGCCGAGCGCGCTGGCCCCGGCCTCGCAGGAGCGGCGGCGCGCCGCGTACTCCCCGTCAGCGTGTCGGTGCGGCGCCCGGCTGTCGACGACAAGCACCGCCAGCCCGGCGGCGCCCAGGTCGAACGGGATGTGCTCGACCGACTCGTCGCGGCAGTCCAGGAAGAGGGCGTGCCCGGCGCGGCACCGGATCGAAGCGGACTGGTCCATGATGCCTGTCGGCGCGCCCACGTAGACGTTCTCCGCCCGCTGCGCGAGCCGGGGCTGCAGTGCCGGGGCAAGCTCCAACCCGCCGAGGTCGAGCAGGGCGGCCAGCACGGCTGACTCCAGCGCCGCCGAGGAGGAGAGCCCGGAACCCAGCGGTACGTCGGAGGCGATCGCCAGTCGGGCCCCCGGCACCTGATGACCCGCCTCGCGCAGCGCCCAGACCACACCCGCGACGTACGCGCCCCAGCCGGTGACCCGACCCGGCTCGGCGACGTCGTCCGCGCCGAAGGTGATCGCCTCGCCGGAGAGTTCGGACCAGACCGTCCAGTGCTCCCCGTCCTGCCGGTCGGCCGCGACGACGGTGCGCATCGGGAGCGCGAACGGCAGCACGAAGCCTTCGTTGTAGTCGGTGTGCTCGCCGATCAGGTTGACCCGGCCGGGGGCCGCCCAGCGGCCGGATGCCTGACCGCCGAACTGCGCGGAGAAGCCGGCGGCAGCCCGTTCGGCGACGTCGTCTCCGGGGTGGGTCACGGTGCCTCCTTCGTACGCGGCTGCGGGGCT